>JAEMRK010000009.1 GCA_016463375.1 Parachlamydiales bacterium
AAACTATATAATTATAATATAATTTAATTAAAACTTATACTTTATTCATATAAATTTATTAAATTTATATAAACTTATTATATTTAATAACTTATAAAAATAATAAAATAAGTGTTATTCACGAAAAGTGAGATAGGAATATAAATGATGCCGTGCATCAAGGTTACATTACATTAAAATTTAAGTTGTAATTTGTTAAAAACAGATTGAATGTAAAATATATAAAAAACGGGGATATAATTATCTCCCCGTTTAACAAAAATTTAATATAATAATATTTTACTTAAGAATCTTATTTTGTTTAAAGTCTTTAAGATTAAGGAAGCAGGCTTGTTGACCTTCTAAGAAAGTAAAATTTAGATGAGTAGCACCCTTTAACTTAATACCTCTGTTAGTTAAAGCATATGTAACAGCTTGGCTTGAAATTAGAGATGGATTCATTTTATTATTTTGAAAATCTTCGGCAACTGAATTTATCAAGTTTTCGATAAAGTTCTTTAGTTTTTTACCATCACGATCAGTTAAATAAGTGTAAATCCTTCCAATTAAGCTATATCGTGTATAGCAGAGTTTATTATTTCTATTTATGTATACAGTGCCTTTATTATGATGAGCATCATTTAAAATAGAAATATTAGCATTTAATTCTGTGATTGTCATATTTACATCTTTTATTATTAATTAAAACCTCATGATATCAAAAAACTTACTAAAAATCAAATGTTAATAATAAGTAATAATATTTAAAGTTTAAATATTATTATGTTATAATTAACCTATGAAAATCGATTTGAATCAATTAGAAGAGCTAGGCTTTAACATGGTTTCTCAACAAGAAAACATGTTGGCTAGCTCAGCTATATCTTACTTCATTGTTCAAGGTATTACTGCAAGAGCCGTAGTTCATGCAATGCAAAGGACTGTAGAAACGCAAAAAGCAAGAGTTAGAGAAGAGTTGAGACGAACGTTAGTTCTGAATGACTTAAAGTACGCTTTAAATCAACGCTCTCATCTCATGCATCAATATAAATCTTTTGTTATTGATGACGCTGATATCAAATTAAGATTGGTACAACAGTTAGAAGTTTTAAAGCATTTTTACTGTTTATATCATAATCCAGTCTGATATTTTTGACTAAGATCTTTCCCGACAAAAAACATGGGATCGCTTGGAAAACTTACAGATGCTTAAAGCTCATACGATTTTAAAGTCTCAAAACATTACCAGATAAATGTTAAATACCCAATCTAGTTTTTTCTGAGCAATCTAAGACCATTTAAGCCTACTAGTACCGTACCACCTTCGTGAAGAAGTACCGCTAACCACAGAGGGATCCATCCATAAAGAGCTGGAGTCGTTGAAAGAAGAATAACAGCTGCTGCGATGGCTACATTTTGTTTTACAATTTGTTGCGTCTTTTTAGCTTTGTTCATGAGCCAATCTAACAATCCTAAGTTATCATGTAACAATACGATGTCAGAGGCATCGATAGCTGTGGAACTTCCCACTTTGCCCATTGATATACCAACAGTGGCTCTTGCTAATGCTGGTGCGTCATTAATACCATCACCAATCATTGCAAGACCCTCAGTTTGTGATAAAAGGCTTACTTTATCGAGCTTATCTTGAGGTTTTAGATCAGCATAGTATTCTGTGATCCCTAAAGCGTTGGCAACTTGTTGGGCGCTGTTACTGTGATCGCCGGTTAACATAATCAAACGGAAACGCTTTTTCAAATGATCAAGAATTGGTCGCATGTCTTGTCTGATCGTATCTTGAAATTGAAAAAGAGTAATGTTAGTGCCAATTGCCATTACAGCAATGAGTTTACCTTCTGCTTCAATATGGTCACATTTACTCTTTAGCTTTTTTTGATCATTTTCATTAAGACGTTCATAAATCTTTTCAGGACGTCCAATATAAACAAAGTGTGACTTCCCACGAATATCAATTGTACCTTCAAGACCATATCCTGGAAGGACTTTAAATTCTTTAATAGGGTAGGGGGCAATGTTATTCATTTGTCCATAACTTAATAAAGCTGTAGCTATGGGGTGCTTCGCACCCCTTTCCATGCCAATAGCAATAGATAGAGTTTCTGGTATTTGTTCTTGAGTTGGGTCAAATGATTCGTTGCGAATAAGGTTGAGTTGGCCCGTTGTCAATGTTCCCGTCTTATCAAAAGACAAAACCTTGCAACGTGCTAGTGAATCTAAAATGATGCCACCTTTTAGAAGTATTCCCTTTCTTGCACATGACCCAACGGCGCTTAAATAAGCAATCGGTATAGCAATGACAATTGCACAAGGTGATGCAGCAACAAGGAATGCTAGAGCTCTATATAAAGCACCTTCAACACCAAGGTAGGGAATATTTGTAACAAATGGTAGTCCGATTGCAAATATAAAAGCGATTGCAATAATACAAAGAGCATAACGGTTAGTGACTTTGTCAACCCAACGCTGGAGTTTAGGACGTGCTTCTTGAGCTTGAGTAATAAGTTCTATAAGTCTTGTTAAAGTAGAATCTTGACTGCTGTGGGTGACTTCGATTGTTAAAGTGCCTTCAATGTTACGTCCGCCAGCAGGTATTTGATCGCCTACTTGTTTGACAACAGGCAAATTTTCACCAGTTAGATGGACGAGATTAACAGATGAAACACCATCCTTTACAATACCGTCTAAAGGAATAAAATCACCCGCTTTAACCAGTATGTGTGTTCCAACAGTGATGTCTCTAACTGATCTTTCAATCAGTGATCCATCTTCTGTAACGACGTTTGCAGTAGGGGGTGATAATTTTTTTAAACTACTGATTGCGCCTTTAGCTCGACTAGTAACTGCTTCTTCGATCGATCCTGAAAGAGAAAATAAAACGAGCAATAAAGCTCCTTCCATCCCACTACCGATCACAACAGATAAAAAGGCAGCTAGTGTCATCAAGACGTCTATATTTATTTCCCACTTTAATAAATCTTGGATCGATTCGATAAGTGAGGGAACACCTGCTATAAAATAGACTAATACTAATAATAGATGTGTCAATGGCAGTAAATTAGGAAAAAAAGAAAATACAAAAGCAATAAGCAATAATGCCGCTGCAACTATCGCTGCCTTCAAAGGTAAAAGCCTTGCATAGCGTCTAGAAGATGGCGTTAAAAAAGGGCTTATACTCTCTTCATAACCAGATTCTATAAATTCATCAAAAACAGGATTGCTGTAATTTTTATGCTTGAGTGACAATATACGGTGTTTCATGATGGATCCTTAAAAGAGCATGTGGGCTGCAAAATAGACTGTGCCCATGCTTAATGCACCGATAGCTGTGTACCAAATAAAAGCGGGAAGTACGAGATTACGCTCGGCTTTTGCAGCAACAGCAGCCCCAAATCCCAATACAAGTAAAGCTGCTATGACAACGCCATATGCTGGCCATATGAAAATGCCAGCCATACATATTGCAATGGCAATAAGAGCGCCAATGCCTGCACCAAAGCCTTGTTTTAACGGATGTTCATAGCCCTCAAGTGTTAATCCAAGTTCTTCTTCAAGCATTACGCGTAGTAGTCGATCGCCGTTAGCCATTAAAACATCCATGACTTGTTCAAGTAGTTTACCACTGAAACCCTTAGCAGCATAAAGAGCGCTTAATTCTTCTCTTTCTTGCTGTCTATGGTTTTCAATCTCGTAACGCTCTTGTTCCATAATACGATGTAATCGTTCAAGTCTAGACCAGGCAAGCCAAGCTGATCGGCAAAAATGCCCAATAAATAACCCAAGTGCTAGTAAAAATAGCAATGAGATGCGCATGTTAAAATGAAGAGGGATAAAACTAAGTAAGATAAATGTAATACCCAAAATGAGCGCTGTGTTACGCGCGCTATCAGCAGCAGCTGCTAAATATCCAGGCATTTCAGTGCCGTGAGCTTCTAGAGCTCCTAAAGCTTTTTTTTCAATAACATGCTCTAAAGCTTCTTTACCTTCAAAATGATCCATTATTAGCCTTTTTCTTGGAAAGTATAGCCAGGCTCTCGATTAAAAACTAGAGAGGTCCGAATGACTCGTTGTTTTTCAAGAATGCTTTTACAAGTTTTTCCATTGTTAGGACGTCTTTGAAGCTGACAATTTCTCGAATAGAATGCATCGATAATAGGGGACATCCAAGATCTAAAGTCATAATGCCACTTTGAGCACTACTTAAAGGGCCAACCGTTGAACCACATGGTAGATTTGTGCGATTGACATAAGTTTGTAAAGGGATACGGTGATGTTGCGCTAACAGTTGGATTTCAGCTGCTAACTTACCATCATAAGCATAGCGTTGTTTTGCATTAACCTTAAGAGCAACACCTTTGCCAAGCAATACTTCATGTCTTGGTTCTGAACGATCTAAATAATTTGGATGCAGCGCGTGCGCTGCATCCAAAGATAGAGCTTTAGATTGAGATAACAATTTTAAATAGTCTTGGCGATCTAAGTTTAATCCAAGACAGATTCTTTCAAGCACTGTTGTTAAAAAGGGAGAAGATGCGCCCTCATGCGTCGTTGATCCGATTTCTTCATGATCCCAAAACAAGGCTAAGGCAAGGGTATCATTAGACGTTTTACCTATTGTTTTGATCGCTGAATAACAAGGGAATGCAGAGGATAAATTATCAAGTCTATAAGAAGCCACCAGATCTTCATCTTGACCCAGCATTCTAGCTTCTTCTAATGGGTAGAAAAAAAGCTCAAAAGAGCGGAGCTTTTGACCTTTTAAATGGGGCTTAAGTAAGTCTGAAAGGAGTGATTTTTTTTCATTAGAACTCATCTGAGCAAGTACAGGTAAATGATCTTGTCGATTGAGCAAAAGCCCTTTGTCGTTAACTTCGCGATCTAAATGAACGGCCAATTGGGGAATTGTAAACGGAGTGGTTAATCTAACTAGTTTTTCTTCTATGGACTTATTGCCAAAGTGAATACGGCCAGCTAGACTTAAATCTCGATTTAACCAAGATGAAAGTAATGGTTCCCCATAGACTTCAACTCCCCATTGAGTCATGTGACTTTGATGATATTCAGCGTGGGGTTTGAGTTTTAAAGAAGGGCTATCTGTATGACTATAAACCAAATGAGCTCGAGTCAGCTTTTTTTGTGGAATAACAAAGGCGCCAAGTGTTCCGCCGCGTGCGACGAAATAGGCGCCTCCATATTGAACTTTCCAAGTTTGGTTTTCCAAAAGCTCTTTAAATCCAGCTTTTTTTAAACCTGCTTTCATAACTGAGATGGCATGCCAACTAGTCGGTGTTTGATTGAGAAATTCGCAAAAAGAAGTGGTCGTTGTCATTGCTCGTTAGGTGTGAGATTTTAGTTGTTATTGTTACTTTCATCCAAATTTTCATCAGAAAGAACTTTTCTTGCAATATTTACTAATACATCTTTTTGGATGGGTTTGGTTAAACTTGCTTCAAAACCCATATCTTTAACAGACTCTTCAAACTCGGAATCCCCTGTACCTGAACATAAAATAACTGGGATATGTCCAAGCGATGGCATTTTACGCATCTTAGCTACAACTTCTTTACCAGTTGGAAATCCTTCTGATTCGGTGCCTAAGTTATAATCTGTTAAAACAAGATCATATTTTTTTGGGTTATTTTTCAATTCTTCAATAGCTTCATGGGCTTTTTGAAATGATATTGATTCATCGCTAAAAGTTTTCGTAACCATATTTTGCAACATACGACAATTTAATTTATTATCATCAAGAATCAATACCCTTTTTGATTTGAGTTCGTCGTTAGATAATTGTCTGGAGAAAACTTTTTTAAGGGGGGTTACATCATTTTCATTAATTTGAATTGGGTCATTTATATTTGATAAAGCCTCTTTATAAGGTACGGTAAATTCAACTTCTGTACCACCAATAATTGGTTTCACAGAGATTGAACCCTGAAGTAAATTAGCTAAACGAGCACATAAGCTTAAACCAAATTGGTGCGAAGAGAAAGATTCATTTAAGTTTTTAGAATGTTTATTGAATGCATTAGCAACTTCTTCATCAATCGGCTTACCTTTATTAGATACAGTGAATTTCAATACAGATTGATCATTTACAATGGCTTTATCGATATCAATTTTCATTTCAGTTGAATAATTGATTTTACCATGATTCTCATCAGAAAATGTCATCGCATTGATCATTAATTGAGTAAGCATCATTGAAATTTTTTCAAGATCAGCAATGATTACTTTAGGAAGCGTTGGATCAGTTTTGAGTGAAACAGATAAGTGATCTTCCAATAATGCTTTATCAATATGGGTTTTAATTAACTTTTCGATAAGTTTTTCACGAGTGAATTGCTCAAAGACATTGAACTGTTCTACATTAGGGTTAAAGCCATTGGATTTACATTTATTAACACTTAATAAGTTATTAATAAAATTCAATAAGACACTGCCTTTTTCTCTAGCATCTTTTAAAGCAGCTACAAGTTCTGAATGAGTTGAATTGTTCATTGTTTCTTCAAGAATGTTGGAACTAGACATGAAAAAGCTATTTAGCGGAGTGCGAATTTCGTGAGAAATCTTAGACCAATCATCGTCTGAAAAATTACCGATATTACTATTTGAATTTGCTGTTAACACGGCATCATTTGCGGCTGAGCGTTTACGAAGAATTTGTGCTTTGGTTAAAGGAAATTCAAAGGAAACAGTTGTACCTTTTCCATATGTGCTTTGAATATCAAGCTTACCTTTTAAACACTTAGTTGCAATCTGATTACAAAGAGGTAATCCAACGCCCGTTCCGCCATGCTTACTAGAAACTTTATCATTAGCTTGGGTGTAATATTTAAACTGTTGAAGTTTGATAACTTCATCAGGGGTCATCCCTTGACCTTCATTTTCAATACTACATTTAAGATTTTTCGAACCATTTTCTTCAATAATGTCGATAGTGATGGTAATTTGCTTGTTGGCATTAACTGGAGTAAATTTTGATGCATTACTTAATAGATTGTTAAGTAAGATTTGCAAAGCAAATTTATCACCTTGATATAACCCCTCAAGTTTGCCTTTAGTATTGTCATTAAAAACTACATTGATCTGTTTTTCTCTATTATCATATTTAGCAACGTCATAAGCTTGTTTAAAAGGATCAATTATATCTGAAGCTTCAAGAGTATGTAATATAAATTCTTTGTCAGAATTAAGTTGATCAGAGTAATTGATTAGAAAGTTAAATAAAGAAAAAAAGCTTCTAACGGAATTGCGACATATTCTAAATATCTCTTCAGATTCGAATTGATTTAGATCGTCTTTAAAAATTGATACGTGCATATCATCTAAGTGTGCTTTTAATCTGCCGTATAAACTTGATGAATGAGGAATAGTTGGATTTGCAACTATATTATGATCGAAATGCGGTTTAATTCTGTGGGCGTAAGGTTGAAGATTTGTATCTTCAATTTTTTGAAAAGCTCTACCATTTAAATTAGATTGTTCTAATTTAGTATCTGTTTTGTTAAAAATTTGGCGTCCTGTTGAATTAGGACTTGGAGGAATGTTGCCACAAGATGACATATTTCTCTTTTGGTTGAGTTTTTAAGTCCTTTATTATATTAAAATCAAAGATTTAGGTCAATTTAGAGACAAACTGAAAATTAAAAAATAAACTAATTTTGAATTAAAAGTTGTTTACGTGAGCGAAAGGTTATTATCTTAGAATCTTTAATTTTTACAATAAATCATTTATTTAATAAAAGTGAAGCTTTTGATTTAGTTTAAATGCTTATTAGCGTTGAAAGACCATACTTTTAAGGTTTGATCAATTGCGCCGCCAACGATAGTCTTTTCTCCGGCTTTTAAACAAGTAATAGTTTCACTCAAATTTGACAAAGTTTTGATGCAAATACCACATTTTGTCCAAATTTTTATGGTTTTATCAGAGGCGCAACTAATCAAAAAAAGTTTATCGTTTGTAAGGGTTATATGACTAATTCCACCCTTATGGCCTAAGAATGTGTGAGTACAGAGGTTAGAATGGCAATTCCAAACTTTAATGATGCAGTCTTCAGACGCTGTGTACAATAAATCTTCTTCAGCAGAAGCTCCCTTTTCAAACAACATACAATTTATTTTATTTTTATGAGAATCCATCCCCATTTTATCTCTATAGCAATGGCTAATAGTATGAGAAGAATCTTGAGAAATATCTTTTTGGACGACTAATGTTTCACTATGACAAATGAAAGCATGATTTAAATTTAAAAGACCACATGTATGATTTGGTGCATTCATGAGTAACTCTGGTTCTCCCGTTGATGTATTCCATAGGTGCCATTTTCCAGTTTCTGTCATTGTGATTAAATCAAATCGTTTAAAACGGTCAATTTTTTGTTGCTCAGAGCTTAAAAATTGTATTTGAAAAAATGAGTGGTTTTCTGGATTTGAAAAGCGTCTTGAATTTCTCCAACCGTCAAGCCCTTTTTCCCAAAGCTGCATCTCCCTTTTACCAATTCCAATAACAAATGTGGAATCATTTTTAATCGCCAATCCTGTTTCAGAAAATTGAATATCAATTTTGGCAGAATCCTTTGATTGCGCCAAAATTTCTAAATTAGAACCACTTTTAGCAGAAGGTGCCATCATACTAAAGTTTTTTAAATTTTGATTAGGATGCTTTAAATCATTTATATTCCACAGATGGAGAGCTTTTTGAGCCGTATCATAAGTTGCAAATACAGAATCTTGATCACAGAAACATTTAAGAAGAATGTGATTTTTTTTTAAAATTATCTCTAGGGGAGAGCCTTGATATGCTTCAATTTTTTTAAAAAGTTTTTTCCAATCATCGGTTTTGTAATGACATCCTAAACACTTGTCTAAACAATAAAATTTCCACAATTCATTACTATTGGCTACCCTTGAAAATATTTTTGAAATTCTGGAGTACAGGCATGTTTCATAAGGTTTCAAATTGCACATTATCGAAAAAATGATCTCTTCAGGGAAATTTTCAAAGGTTGATTTGTAGGAGAGATCAGGGCTTTCAATTTTGAACATGAGCTAATCCTCTAATGGTGGATAATTAGACAACGTTGCGAAATCATGAAAAACACTTAATTAAATTTTAATAGGTTATTCAATAATTTCATTCCAGGAGTGATAGTCATCGAATGTCTGGTATAGAGCATGAAATGAGATAATGACTACTAGAATCGACTTAATTGAATCTTAAATCCATTTAATTAAATGGTTTGCTCCAAAAAAAGAAGGCTTAATCTTTAATGTAAATATTTTACTACTATATTGAGGCGCTTCAATTGTTAACTCCGTTTAGTGAGGTACATTTTAAAAATGACTTTAGGCCTTCTTTCTTAAAGTGATCATTGAGATTATTCTGTGAAGGCTTCATAATTATTATTAAATAGAATTTAGAATTATTTTTGATAATTTAAACCCGAATAGTTATAAGGCAATATTTTGCCATGAATTCTTAATGAGAAAAAAAAGAAGCAATGTTGAAATTTTTTAAGAAATGGATGGGCAACCCATTTGACCGTCTGTTAAAAAAATCAAAAGATGCTGGCCAGTTCCGTTTTTTGATCGTATGGAATCGAGGTCTTGGTGATATTGCTCTAGGGCTTTACGCTTTAGTTCATCGCATACGCACATTTATACCAGAAGCTGAAATTACATTTATTACCCGTAAAGAATTGCACGACGGTTTTAAATTATTGCCTAATGTGAAATGCGTTGTTGTTCCTAGCTGGAAACGCAAGGAGCCGCTCAGTTTAAGCGAAGTCTGTCCAAAACTAGGTATCTCTATAAGTCATTATGATCAAGTCTTTGAAAACGTAAATGCCACACAGTGGCTTTCTTGGCAAATTGGGCATTTAGTGCCCAAGTTGGAATGGAAAAAAGAATACAATCAACTTTGTGAACGTTTTAACATACCCGAAAAATCAATCGGTCTGCACGTTAACTCTGAAACTGGACATTTTTATGGGTATAACAAAGATTGGCCCTACAAGAACTGGCAAGAGCTAATTAACTTGCTTGATCAAACGGACACATCAATTGTTCTTTTTGGTCTTAATTCTGATGTGCCATTGCAGGGAAAAAACGTGATTGATTGCCGCGGTAAAACCACACTTTTAGAAATGCTCTCGATCATTGTCAATCGATTAGATACTTTGGTTGCACCCGATAGCGGCGTCCTTTCTTTAGCTTATTATTTAGATACACCTTGTGCAATTCATCTCATTTCATTATGGGCTGATCCCAAACAAGGTGTTTTAAAACAAAATGTCGAATCACCCAATACTCAACTGATTCATACTGCCTTAATTGGTGAAAACCAAGATACTCAAGCGATATTAGTTCGCGATGTTCTTAGTGCAATTCAACGAAAAGAGAAGATAAAGACTCTATGCGCC
Organism: Parachlamydiales bacterium; assembly: GCA_016463375.1. Lineage (GTDB taxonomy): Bacteria > Chlamydiota > Chlamydiia > Chlamydiales > JAEMRK01 > JAEMRK01. Next base: position 10,422 of record JAEMRK010000009.1, read on the forward strand.
TGAAACGATTAAAAATATTTGGTTTTAAATCTTTTGCTAAAGCTGTGTCTTTGGAATTCCATGAAGGCATAACAGCAATCGTTGGTCCCAATGGTTGCGGTAAATCAAATATAGTTGATGCTTTTCGTTGGGTATTAGGAGAGCAATCTGCAAAATCGATCCGTGGTGATAAGATGGTCGATGTTATTTTCTCTGGCACATCATCTAGAAAGCCACTTAATTTAGCAGAAGTTGCCCTTTCATTTACAAATGAAGATGGCAAACTGCCAATCGATTACAACGAAGTTGATATTTGCCGTAAAGTATTTCGCAGTGGCGAATCAGAATTTTACATCAATAACAACCAAGTCCGTTTAAAAGATATTGATAGTTTATTTTGGGATACAGGTGTTGGCAAAGATGCTTATTGTATTTTTGAACAGGGCAAAATTGAAGAGATTATAACTAGTAGTCCTATGGAGCGCCGAGCCATATTTGAAGAACCGGCTGGTATTAATCGCTTTAAAATGCGTAAAAAAGAGACTTTGCGCAAATTAGACCAAGTCGATGTTAATTTAAGTCGTGCTAAAGACATTGCATCAGAGGTTACTAAACAGCGTGAAACGGCAGAGCAGCAAGCGGCGGAAGCTAAACTTTATAAACAGAACAAGCAGTCATTAGAACTCGTTGAAAAAGCACTATTTGTCGCTAAAATCGATTGCCATACTCAAAAGTTTAATGCGGCCAATGAGCGGTTAGAGCAACTCAAAAATAGCTTAGATCAAAAAGAGACTGAAAAAAGCTCTACAGAGCTTTTATTAACATGCCTCAAAGAAGAACTCGCCGTCAAAGAGATGGGTGTTGAAGAGTTAGGACAAGGTGTCCATACAGCAAAAAGCGCATTAGAATGTGCCCGTTTAGAAAATGCTAATAACATAGAAAAAACTGCTAAAAATGCTCAACGTGTCCAAAAAATTAATGAAGATATAAGCTTTATTGAAACAAGACGTGGATCAGGACTCAAAGAAGTTGAAGAGCAGAAAGAACATTTTGCCGACATCGATGAGCGCTGCCAAAAAGCTAAAGAGATTTTCCTTCAAGCCCAAGAACAAATGCAAAAAGCGCAAAACAGCGTTAATGCAATGCGTGATACTGTTAAAAAAGCAGCTGATGAGCGCTTATTATCCGTTCAAAGAGAAAATAGCGTTTTAGCTCAATTGAGAGAAGTGCGTTTTACTAATGAACGTTTAGATGAAAGACAATCTAAGCTTGTAGATCAAAAAAAGGTATTAGCGGATCGTTTAGTTATTTTAGATCAGACTGAAAAAGAGCGTCAAAAAAGCGTGATTGATCTTTCTGGTGAAAGCCAAACGAAAAAACAAGAACTCGCAGCGTTAGAAGATACTTTAGCTGTCTTGCAAAAAGATCTGATTAAAATTCAAGAAGAGCACAAAGCATTATTTCAAATGCGCAGTGAAGGTCTTGGTCGTGAAAAAGCTCTATTAAAACTTAAAGAAGAGATGGAAGGGATGACAGTAGGCACAAAACGCTTGCTGCAAGAAGCTAAAAAAGCCTCTAGCCCTCTTCATAAAAAAATACGTCCTCTATACGAGATGGTCGATGCCATTGACGACAAACGTCAAGCTTTTGCGACAGCTCTATTACCATATACTCAAACACTTGTTGTTGAAACAATTGAAGATGCACAAATCGTTTTTGCTTTTGCAGAACAGCATAAGCTCAAAGACTTCTCGGTATTTTGCTTAAACCATGTCGATGATAAAAAAGTTGCAACACCTCAATTGGGACATGCTCTATTAGCTAAAAAAGAAGGGTCAAAACTACTGAGACATTTTGCACATGGTGTTGAAGTTGTTAATGCTTTGCGTCAAGAATGGCAAAGAGGCAAAGCTATGGGCGATCTGCTTATTGATGAAAATCAGGGATATGTCGACAACAAAAATGTTTACTTTTTATCATCGCGCGTTGAAAGCAACGCTTTCTCACGCGAATCTGAATTAAAAAGTTTACTGACCCAGCTTCAAGAATTAGCAGAACAGATTCTAGAGAAAGAAAAAAATATCGAAACAATAACTCATAAACGCAATGAAGGTCACAACCGTCGTTTAGAACTGGATAAGGCACATCGTTTACAAGAGATGCGTTTGGTTGAAGCTAATTTCCATTTACAGCAAACACTATCTGAGAAAGAAAAAAATAAAAAAGACCAAGAGCGTTTAATAGCTGAAGAAGTTCAACTAAAAACTGAACGGGCTAAAACTCAGGATTTAGTTGCTGCTGCAGAAAAGAAAGCAAAAGAAGCTAATATTTCTAGAGAATCAGCTAATGAAAATTTCATTAAACTTGAAAAAGAGCTTGAGGTATTAGTTAAAGACCAAGCTGACAAAGAGGGCGACTACCGTACTAAAAGTCATGACTATCGCAGACTTGAAGAAGATAGACAAAGTTTCTTATCTAAGCAGCGAATCTTTAAAGCTAAAGATGAAGAAAATGAACGTGAACAAAAACGTCTTAAAGAAGAGTTGTTAGCACTCACTCAAGAATTGACAGCACTATCAGAAGAAAAAGACCGCTTGCAACATCATTTAAGGCAATGTGAAGAGCAATTTAAGACTAAAGACATCTCTTATCAAGCTTTGCGTAGTGCTTATTTAGCTGAAAAAGAAAAGCTTGAAGAAACTGAAAAAGAGATAGCGTCTAAACAAGCAGGCTTTAAAGAAGAGAGTACAGCTTTTCATAAATGTGAGCTTGCTAAAGTGCAAGAGACAACGACTTTAGAAGCTTTAAAAAAAGCGCTGATCGAACAATACCAGTTGGAATACGAAGTTGCTAAAGAAGAGCTTGGTGAAATCAATGAAGAAATTGATGTTTTAGAAAAACGCCTACGCTCATTTAGAAAAGAGATCGAAAAAGCGGGCAATATTAATCTAGCTTCTATTGAAGAATATGACCGTTTGAAAGAACGCGAGCAATTTTTAGATCAACAAATTGGGGACTTAACGACTTCAAAAGATGAATTATTGCATATCATCAATGAACTTGATCGTGAAAGCCGCGGCCTTTTTGCAGAAGTTTTTGCTAAAATTCGTGCTAATTTCAAAAAGAATTTTCAATTGCTGTTTCAAGGTGGTGAAGCGGATCTTACTTTGACTGAAAGCGATGATTTACTAGAAGCGGGTATTGAGATCAGCGCAAAGCCCCCTGGTAAACAAATGCGTGCTATCACGTTGTTATCTGGTGGTGAAAAATGCCTAACAGCAATGGCATTGCTGTTTGCTATTTTTGAGGTCAAACCGTCTGCTTTTTGTATTTTAGACGAAGTTGATGCCCCCTTGGATGAAACCAACGTCGATCGTTTAACTAATATGCTTCGTCAATTTGTGGAAAAAACACAATTTATTGTGATTACCCACAATAAAAGGACTATGGCTGTAGCCGATCGCTTATTTGGCATCTCTATGGAAGAAAAGGGTGTGTCCCAAGTGCTTAGCCTCGAATTACAATCTGCAGAATCTCTAGTTGAGGTCCATTAATTAGCTAAATTACATTCTAATTAGAATTCAATTAATGTCTTGGTTGAAAAACTTATAGAAATGTTCTATTCTAATCAGAATATAATTATGGGCTTTTATGACAGATGACAAATCTCGCTACATTATTGGTATAGATCTTGGTACAACCAACTGTAGTGTGTCATATGTCGACACCGATATTTCAAAAAATCCTTCACTATCACCAAAGCCTTTAGGGATTTTACAATTAACGGCTCTGGGTGTTTGCCAACAAAAGTTTATTCTGCCGTCCTTTTGTTATTTAGCACTAAAAGAAGAACTTCCAAAAAATTCATTTAAACTTCCTTGGTTTGATCAAGAAGGAACGGATGCTGTTGGCTCAATTGCTAAAGAGCTGGGCGCAATGACGCCTAGTCATTGCGTGCAGTCAGCAAAATCTTGGCTATCTCATTCGGGCTGTGATCGACAAGAAAAAATTCTTCCATTAGATGGTCAGTTCCAAATTAGCCCTGTTGAAGCGACTTCAAAGTATTTATCCCACATTGTTCAATCATGGAATGCAACAATTGGTAAAAGCACGGATGAGTTTGAAGAGCAAGAAGTTATTGTCACAGTACCAGCATCATTTGATGAGGTTGCCAGATTATTAACTGTCGAAGCTGCCAAAAATGCCGGTTTTAAGAAGCTCACTCTACTTGAAGAACCCCAAGCTGCTTTTTACAGTTGGCTCATGGATCATGAAAAAGTATTTGCTCAAACGATGAAAGCCGGTCAAACGATTTTAGTTTGTGACGTTGGAGGTGGAACGACCGACTTTAGTTTGATTAATGTTAACCTAGATGCGTCTCAAACGTTGACCTTTGAAAGAATGGCTGTGGGTGACCATTTGCTGCTCGGTGGTGATAATATGGATTTAGCTGTTGCTCATTTTCTCGAGCAAAAGTTAGACAAAAAATTATCAGCTAAACAATGGGGTCAACTCATCTTTGAATCTCGTAAAGCCAAAGAAGAATTACTAACGGGAATCAACGAACAGTATTCGTTTAGTATTCAAGGTGACGGTGCGCAACTGATCAAAAATAGTTTGTCCGCTTCAATTTCAAAAGTCGAAGTACAAAATTTACTCATGAATGGTTTTTTTGCTCATGTAGATTGGAAAGATGCGATCAAACCACCTAAAAATAATGCTTTGAAAAGTATGGGCCTTCCTTATGAAGAAGAGCCATCCATCATTACTCAAATGGCCTATTTTTTAGGTAGAGCCTTTAAAAATACATCTTTTACGATCGATTATGTCTTATTCAATGGGGGTACAATGAAACCTCCTAGTTTTAGACAAGCTGTAATTGACGCCATTGCCAAGTGGTGTGATGGCATCAGTCCTAAAGAATTGCCATGTCATAGCTTAGACACTGCTGTTTCAAGAGGAGCTGCATATTATGGAAAAGTTAGACGAGGACTTGGTGTCCGCATTGGTGGGGGTATCCCTTGTTGTTACTATGTTGCTGTGCAAACCGAAACTGGCTTAAAAGCTTTAACTCTTTTAAAAAGAGGAGCTCAAGAGGGGACTAAGCATCAGATTTCTAAAGAGTTTTTATTACAGCCCAATGAGCCCATTCGTTTCATGCTTTATCAATCACACACACGTTTAAATGATGAAGTCGAACAGTTAATTGACGTAAATGAAAAAGAGATGTACCCACTAGCGCCTATTGAAACTGTTTTACGCTATGGGTCTAAAGAAAAGGGCCGACTACCAGTAAATATCGAGGTGGCATTAACTGAAGTGGGAGTTTTAGAAATCAATTTAAAAGCTATTAATGCTCCGCACAAATGGGCCTTAAATTTTCAAATACGCAAACAAAGTGGTGACCAAACACTGGCTGATCAGGGAAAACTTAAAGACGAAACCTACTCGACTCAACAGTTGCAAGATAGTCAAAGCTGGCTAAAAAATATTTTTATAAATAGTCACATCTCAGACATCAAAAATGTCATGCCTCTTTTAGAACAGCAAATCGGGCAACCAAGGTCGGCTTGGTCATTAACTGTTTCAAGAAACCTCGTTGATGTCCTTTTACCTTTGAAACCTGAATTAAAGTCTGATGAATCTAAAAAGCGTTTTTGGAATCTTCTTGGATTTTGCATGCGCCCTGGATTTGGCTTTCCTTTAGATGATTGGCGTATGAAAGAAATTTGGAAGGTCATTTTAAGTGAGGGGATACCTATTAAACTTGATGACACTGGTCTTCAAAAACTTATTGCTTTTCGGCGATTTAGCGGAGGTTTGAGTAAGGGGCACCAGACGCAATTAGCTTTACCTTTATTGCAGCAGCTTAAAGAAGAGATGGTTAAAAAAACTGTTAACGAAAACACAATTGGAGAGATATTGCGCTGCCTTTCGAGTTTCGAAAGAATTGATACGCCACACAAAGTGCGTATTTCTTGTGCTATTCTCAACCGTTTTAAACAAAATAAAGCTGGATCTGCTGATTATTGGTCTCTTGGTCGTCTGGGGGCCAGACATTTAATTTACGGAACTGTAGCTCATGTAGTGCCCCCGACGATTTGCCAAGGATGGATTGATCAAATTCTGAAATGTGCACCTTTGAATGATCGAACAATTTTATTGCTTGGACAAATGGCGCGTATGACTGATCAACGCACGTCTAATTTGCCGGATGAAACAATAAATAAAGTGTTGGCTTTTTGTGCTCCTCATGAAAAGAATGTAATTATAAAAGATATTTTAACTTCTGTCCGCGAGTTTAGTATAGTGGAAAAAGAAAGAGCCTTTGGTGAGAGTTTGCCAATCGGGCTGATTTTGGCGGAATAATTATGGGTAAAGTTCATTTAGCTAAGGATGATCTTGAAAAAGGTCAGCAACTATTGCTTCAAGGCAAAGTCGCTGAGCTTTACTACTCTCATGGCACTTATCAAGTACGCGTTGACGACAGCGAAGATCCGTTATGGACTCTTATGCAACTCGATGATAACGCAGATATTCTAGATGGATTCTGTGGTTGTCAAGAAGATGAAGGCGTTTCATGCCCCCATCTTGCTGCGAGCTTTTTAAAAGTCGTCGATCAAAACGGCGTGCCGATGCACGTCCGTTTTGAAAAAAGTTTTTGGAAACATCTTTGTGCGCTATTCACCATGCGCTTTGGTGATCGAACAGATGTATTGAAAAAAACAGAAAATGGTTACGAGCTTTTTTCTGAAGAAAAACAAACTGTTGTTTTTACTATCCAATCTAAAAAGCCTGAGAGTCTTCAGTTTCTTGAAGATACAATTGATCATAGACAAAGGGAAACGGAGGAGACGTCTTTAAAATTCTCTAATTTATCACCAGAGGATCTCTCCTTGTGGAAAGAGGGTAGGCCAACATTTGATTTGCGGTTTGAGCTTTCTTTTTGGTCTGATCTTGCTAAGTGGTTTTTTGATAAACAGGAAAATAAAGAAAAATGCAAAATTTCTTTTAAGTATGATGATCGCGATATTCCATCATTGATTACAGTTGATTGGGCATCTGTTTCTTGCACATTCTTTATTGATGAAGAGGGTTTATTTACACTTATACCAAGCTTAAACACAGTTGCAAGCCCTTTATCGATTTATGCTTTTCATGAAAAAGTGATCGAAAAAATCAACTACGATGAAAATAAAGCAGCTTTTCATGTGATTACACATGAAGAAGAAATTAAAGAAGATTGGAAATCGACATCGCCTATAAAAATGGGTAGTTGGTGGTACCTTCCAAAAAAAGGGTTTATATCGATTCAACAACACGATTTAGTGCTAAAGCCTGTCATCTCAGAAGAAAAAATCAATGAAACTCTCAATGATCATTCGAATCTCTTTGCTAGGCATCTAGATAAAGTTACGTTGTATAAAGAGCCCGTTACCCTCCAGCAGACTTTATTTTTTGATGACAAATGGAATCTCCATGTACAAACTTATTATAAAACGCCAGGAGATCTACATAAGGCTCCTAATCGCTTTTTTGGAGACTGGGTTTATTTAAGCAAACAAGGATTTTATCCTGTAGAAAATGTTCCCTTCCGTATGGCAGAGCTTGTTGTCGAGGTTAAGGATATGGGTAAATTTATTGATCACCATAGAACTTGGCTTAATACGCAACCTGGGTTTCAAACGCATCTTACTCATTTAGAGTCTCGTTTATCTTACAAAATATTGCCAAATGGTACTTTAAAATTCTTAGCCGCATCAGTTTTAAATGAAGGGCAGAGCTTTGACTTTGGTCAATGGGTTTATTTCCAAGAAGAAGGTTTTTACGCTAAAACCGGAAGGCCTGATTATGCAGCACGTGCGGATCTTGAGATTCAATCGCGCAATGTAGGAGACTTTGTCTCCAAACATGCGGATGAGTTGGAACTCATCAATAATTTCTTTTCACTGAATCCATCACCCGTTAGACGTATGGGTGTAACAATCAAGTTAACACCAAAGCACCAAGTCGTCATAGCACCTTATTTTGAACTTTTTGAAGAAGTCAATCCAAAAAAAGTAAGATTCTACGACGGGTGTGTGTATCAAGAAGGGCAAGGGTTTCATTTGCTAGCAACTGATGGGCGCTTACCAGTTCGATTTCGCAGAGAAAAAACAATTGAAAAAGAGCAGCTCAATTATTTCTTAACTCAAGAGCTCGCATCTCTTAGACCGTTTGCCATATCAATTGATCCAAGATTAGAAGTTCCGTTAGATTTAAAATTAACGCTTCAGCATATCGAACAAAATACTCAAGGTAAACTCGATCTCGAATTATTTTATCGCTCTGAGTATGGACAAGTCGCTTTAAGTGATGTATGGGAAGCTGTTCAAAAAAGACAGCCCTATTTGTTTACTAATGCAGGCTACCTTGATCTGCATGATAAACGCTACATTTGGTTACGCTCTTTACATGGCGATCAAATTGAAGAAAACCACATTCAAATTTCAACATGGGAATATTTAAGGCTCAACGGCTACGAGGACATCGATACTTCTGATAGCGATCAAGAGGAGTTTATTAACGCCTTATTAAAAATGCAGGCGTTGTCAAAACCTGATTTAAAAGGTTTGCATTGCTCACTGCGCCCTTATCAAGAAATCGGTGTTGATTGGTTGTGGTTCTTGTACACATTTGGATTATCAGGACTATTATGCGATGAAATGGGTCTTGGTAAGACCCACCAAGCAATGGCTTTATTAGAAGGTGTAACTAATCAACTTAGTCGCCCCCCTCATTTCTTAATTGTATGTCCAATATCTGTGATTTACCATTGGGAAGAAAAGCTTAAAGAATTCATGCCGCATCTTCCAGTTCATCACTTCCATGGTATTAAAAGAAGTCTTGATGATTTTAAAAAGCATAATGGTGTTTTACTAACATCTTATGGTGTCGTTCGTGCTGAAAGAGAAGCTATGAAGCAATTCTCATTTGATGTCGCTATATTCGATGAGATTCAAGTTGCAAAAAATCATCACAGCAAGACTTATGCCGCTTTGGTTTCACTCAAAGCGGGTATGCGTCTTGGTTTGACCGGTACACCTATAGAAAATCAAATTAGAGAATTGAAAGCTTTATTTGATATCGTGCTACCTGCATATATGCCAGGTGAAACTCAGTATAGAGATCTATTTGTCAACCCAATTGAAAAAGAAAGTGACTCTAATCAAAAGGCACTGCTCACAAAAATTGTAAAACCTTTTATTTTACGTCGAAAAAAAGATGAAGTCTTAAAAGATCTTCCAGAAAAAGTTGAAACAATCTCTTACTGTGAATTGAGCGCTAAACAAAAAGAGCTTTATAAAGAAGCAGTTGAGGGTGTGCGTCATTCATTGATGCAAGAGCTCAATGATGAAGAAAAACCTGTGCCTTATATGTCATTCTTGAAACTTATGACGCAGCTCAAACAGATTTGCGATCATCCAGCGGTGGTTTTTAAAGATCCAAAAAACTACCACCATTATAGTTCAGGAAAATGGCAACTCTTTTTAGAGCTTTTAATGGAAGCGAGAGAAAGCGAACAAAAAGTTGTTGTGTTTTCACATTATCTTTTCATGCTTGATATCATTCAGCTTTATTTAGAAGAAAATGAAATAGGTTTTGCAGCAGTCCGAGGTGATACTGTTAATCGCAGAGATGAGCTTTTAAGATTTAGACAAGATCCTAAATGCGAAGTTTTTGTCGGTTCTCTAGGAGCAGTAGGCCTTGGAGTGGATTTAACTGCAGCATCTGTTGTAATTCACTATGATCGTTGGTGGAATGCAGCCAGAGAAAATCAAGCGACTGACCGTGTTCATCGGATAGGACAAAAGCGTGGTGTACAGGTCTTTAAATTGATTACAAAGGGTACTATTGAAGAGTATCTCCATCAAATGATTATGCAAAAAGGTAGTTTAATGGAAGAGATTGTCAGCTCAGATGATGCAGGTACATTTAAACGATTAGATCGTCAAGAATTGCTAGCTTTGTTAAAGCTAATTGAAAAGTATCCCCAATAGAACTTTTTGAATTTCGAAAGGAACGAGATGAAAACGATTTACTTATTGCCTCTATTAGCTTTTTTCATGACTGCCTGCACACCTTTGAAGCACTCAGAGTATCCGAGCCAATCGTCTCCTCCAACGATGAAAGGTTCAGTCATGAAAGCCGAAACAGTTGACGAAGATTAATCTTCGTTAATTGCAGGAGTTGAATTGCGTTCTTTCTTCGCTTTGCCGCGTAATAAGAATAGAACAGGCACACCATGCAAATCAAACTCTTTACGGAATTGATTCAAAAGATATTTCTTATAGTTTTCTTGCATGAGTTCAGGGTAGTTAACAAACAATAAAAATGTCGGCGGTTTGTTTTTAATCTGAACCATGTAATAGATGCGCAATCTTTTTCCGCCAAGCATAGTTGGGTGATTGCGCTGAAGGGCTTCTGCAATGAAGCGATTGAGTTCAGGTGTTGGAATGTTAATTTTATACCCTTCTTCAACTTGATCAATTAACGGAAGTAACTTTTGTGTATTACGTCCATCTAACGCAGAACCAAATAGTGTTGGGCAATGGGCTAGGAAGGGGATTTCATCTTCGATTGCTTTTTCGCAATGTTCCATGCGAAACCCTTTAACTAAATCCCACTTATTGAAAAATAACAAGCACCCTTTACCTTCTTGGGCAATGTGTGCTGCAATGCGTTTTTCTTGAGTTGTGATTCCCGATGGTGCTTCAATAACGAGCATGCAAATATCTGCGCGATCAATTGAGTCTTCTGTACGGATTGCTGCAAATTTATCCACACTTAAAGTTTCCGCTTTTTTACGTCTAATACCAGCCGTGTCGATCAAACGATATTTTTTGCCATCGTATGTGAAATCGATATCAACAGCATCTCTTGTCGTTCCAGCAATTGGGCTAACAATACAACGATCTTCTGACAACAATTGATTAATCAATGTTGATTTACCAACGTTGGCACGGCCAACGATGGCAATTGTCACTGCATCGTCTTTAACTTCTTCTTCTGGTTCTTTGTGTGTTTTTAAAGCTTCGACTAAAAGGTCCGCTATTTGAATACCATGTACTGCAGAAATACCAACGACGTTACTAATACCCAATCCATGGAATTCATGGATGACATGGCGCATTTCCATTGTATCCATTTTATTAATAGCTAAACAAATAGGCTTTTGTGTGCGGCGTAGTAATCTTGCTAAATAAGTATCTAAATCAGTAATACCAACTGTTGCATCAACGACCATAATTAAAGAGTCAGCTTCTTCGATTGCTACTTGGGCTTGATGGAGAATTTCGTCATTAAAATCAGCTACTGATTGTGGATTGACACCACCTGTATCGATTACATTAAACGTCTTACCAAAACACTCAGCGTCAGCATAAATACGATCTCGAGTTACGCCTTCCATGTCATCAACAATTGAAACTCTTTTTTGACAGATACGATTAAATAGGGCCGATTTACCAACATTTGGTCGACCGACGATAGCTAGAGTAAATTTTTTCTTTGGCATAGCGCTCGAGGGGTTTTAATGAACAATCAGTATATGTAAAAAACAGTTAAATTTAAATAAGAATTTAATCATTTAAGTTAGTTACATTATTGTTGTTTTTTGAATGCTTGCTTTTTCCAGTAGAAGAGAGTAAATTAGAAACATGAAATTAAAAAACACTTCTGATTCTATTTCCTTTTTTTCTATTAAAGACGGAATGGCGAGTTATAGGTGGCGTTTTCTGCAAAGAGACAGTATTGCGGCCCTTACAGTGGCCCTACTTTCAGTCCCTCAGTCTATCGCTTACGCCTTGGCCGCTAATCTTCCGCCTACCGTAGGGATATTTGCCGCTATTTTCGGCACAATCTTCAGTGCTTTTTTCGGGTGTTCTCGTCAGTTGGTCATAGGACCGACCAACACGATGGCCCTATTAATCGAAACTGGTGTCGCAGAGATTCTTTATACTTACTATCGCGATGTCTCTCAGGCTGAGAGGAATGCGATAGCGATCGATGTTTTAATGGAGCTCACTTTAATAGTGGGTGTAGTTCAATTATTAATTGCAGTATTTAAACTAGGCAAAATAACTCAATTTGTATCGCGCTCTGTTTTAGTTGGATATGTTAGTGGTGCTGCTATTGCAATATTAGTTGATCAATTATTTTATTTACTTGGTGTGACCACAACTCACGGTCCTCATTCTTTATTAGAAAAAAGTATATTCTTTATTAGGAATATTCAAACTATTCATTTACCAACTGCTATAGTTGGTGTTAGTGCATTAGTATTTTTAGTATTCATGGAGAAAGTAAATAAAAAATTTCCTGCTGCTATAGTAGCAATTATTTTATCAGGTGCTATTGTTTGGATTTTTGGGTTGGATAAACCGTCCGCTGAAACATTAAGCGCTGTTGGCCAATGGGCCAAAGTCGGCACTGTTGCCGATCTTGGTGAATTGCAAACAGTCATCCCTCAATTTGCTATACCCTTCTTTGACTTAAGGGTACTCAATGGACTCATACCAGTTGGGTTTGCCATAGCATTATTGGGTATTTTAGAAACAACTGCATTAACTCGTGCTTTATCATCAGAGACTGGTCAACCTTTATCGACAAACCAAGAGATATTAGGTCTTGGCATTGGTAACATATCATCATCGTTTTGTGGTGGTATGCCAAGTTCTGGTAGCTTTGCCCGCAGTTATGTCAATATCGGTTGCGGAGCCAAAACGCGTATGGCTGCCATTTTAAGTGGTGTATTCTCTGCTGCCATATTAATTATATTCCGTAAGCAACTTTTACAAATTCCATTAGCGGCATTAGCGGCACTTTTGATTGTCTCTACTCCTAAAATGGTTAAGTGGAAAGAGTTCTTCACATGTATTAGAGCAACACGCTCTGACGCTCTTGTACTTATTATGACGATACTTGCCTGTGTCGTATTAAGAGTAGATACAGCGTTTTATATTGGTGTGATCTTATCTGTGACTCTTTATCTGCATAAAGCCGCATCTCCTTCGATGGCTGAGTACAAATTGACTAAAGAAGGATTACTGCGCGCTATTGGTAAAAAAGAGGGTAGAGCAGACGAGCGTATTCGTATTGTACACGTTGAAGGAGAGATCTTCTTTGGCGCTGCTGACTTGCTCCAAGAAACATTGAAGGCAATGGCAGACGACATGAAAGTGCGCGTCATTATTCTTCATTTGAAAAATGCACGCCACATCGATGCGACAGCTTGTTTAGTTGTTCAGCAGCTTTATAGCTTCTTGAGACTATCTAATCGTTATTTGATTGCTAGTGGATTAACTCGACAAGGTTGGGAAGTCTTTTGTCAATCAGGTTTAACAGATGTGATTGGCAAAGCCAATCTCTTCTTAAATGATGATCAAAAGCCTCACGCATCGTCTCGTGTTTCTTACGCTAGAGCTTTAGAAATTTTAGCCGATCAAGAATCGTCTGAAATTCAAGAAGCTATTCCAATGACAACTGTTTTAAGTTCTTCAAAGATACCAGATAGAGTTACTTAATAGGATCTGATTTGAATTCCACGCCGTTCTCTTCGAGCGTGGAATAGACCCAAGGATCTTTATTCTCTCTCATCAAACGATCACATCCCATAGCTACTCCAAAAAAAAAGCCATAACGATGAATTGCTTCTTTTGTGTATTGCGCACTACTTGGTCTGTAATGGCTGCGGTATTGATCAATTTGTGTAATGTGATTTTGATAAAATTGAATCATTGATTCTCCAACTCTGGCAATGCCAGTTGGAGATTTTTGGATTTGTATTGTTGGTACTTTACTAACTAGATCACTATCTTTGCCAAACGGATCTGCGTTGAGTATTAAAGATAATGAAACACTGAGTAATGCGAGTTTCCACTTCATGTTAAAACGAATAATTTAGCATTAAAATGGGGTAGAGCTTTTCTCTCACAAGAATTTTCTCACCCATTTCTTTATACAAATAATTATTATAATCGACAGCTGCAGCGCCAGCACCCATGATGCCACCAAAATACCAACCAGTTTCTAAACTAGCTGTAAAAATGCCTGCTGCATAATAACCGCGATGGAAAAATTCGTAAGCTGCCCAAGTAAACAGTGCATTAACAGCTAATGCTGTCATGGCTGTTGTCTTTTGCCCAACATACCAATAACCGGCGCCTGGCAAAATAGCATTTAATGCTTTAGCCGTTTTTGGATTACGTTGTTGCTCACAATATGTCGAAATCATGTCAGCTAAGTAACCAGGAGCGTAAGGAAGCTTTGCAGCATCCAAGGCATTACCTTCTTCAATCAATGTTCCAATTTCTAATTTGTGAGCAGTTAGAGGTTCTTTTGTTTCCAAAACATCTAAAAGACTTTTAGCTACTTCATTTTGATCGAGTTTGTGGTAGCAATCGTACAAAATAACGAGAAGCTCTCTGTAAATTGCAGTCTCTTGAGGAATTTGTAATAAGTGACTTGTTTGAAAGGCTGCTAAACACTCTTCAAACTTATGAGCCATGTAATAGCTGAGTACGACGCCATATTCTGCATCGATCATGCGATCGATTTCAGATTCTGGCATAAGTATTAAAGCTCGTCTAAAACATGTAATAGCTCGATAATAATCACCCTCACTTGCAAAGACATGAGCGATTTTCATCTCTCTTCCGTATTCAGTCGAAAGCTCTTCGTCAGAAATGGCTGGAAAGGCAGGAGGAAGTGATTGCATTAAAGGATGAGGAGGCGTCGACGTGATTGGTTTAACGGGGCTTAACTGGCGATCATACTGAAATGATTGCAAAGCAAGTGAACCAATAAGAACTAATACTAAGTGACGCGTCTTCATCTTAAATTTTGGTTATGTGTTTTATTTACATTCGTTTACAGGATTGTGAACTTTACCATCCCACACGCTTGGTAAATCTTTAGGATCTGATTTCTTACGATATTCTTCACCTTGTTCGTCAGAAAGTCTACCCACATCGTCTGGTGAAGACAGGATACGCGGATGAATGAAAATAATAACGTTGTTTTTTGTATTGCTCACTGCTTGATTTGAAAAGGCAGCCCCAAACCAAGGTATACCACCAAGACATGGTAACTGACTTTTTGTACGCGTTTTATTATCGCTAATCATACCACTTATCATTAAGAAATATTCATTAGGAATATAAATACGAGTCGATGTCGTTGTACGATTCGTTGTAGGAATCGGAAATGATGCAGCAGTCGATGAGCTCGATGAGATATTTAATGTATTAGTCGCACTTGACGAGATGGCATTAATTTCTTGATGGATATCAAGTGTAATAAGATCGCCAACACCCAGTGTTGGTGTGACTTCTAAAAAGACACCGACGTCTCTGTAGTCTACAGTAAATCCAGTGCTGGAAGCGGCTCCATCTATCTGAGTCGTGCTTGTCGTAAAAGGAGTATTAGTACCCACAAATAATTGAGCTGTGTTTGTATCCACAGTCACAATTTTTGGGTTCATAATAATTTGTGTATTATTCTCAGTTTGGATCGCATTAACCAAAGCACCCAATGTGCCAAAAACTTGGCCATTGTGCCTTAATATATTCCCAATAACACCAAAGTCAAAACCTGCACCGAGCGGGACTTTAGGATTACCTTGTACTGATGGTATTGTAAAGTTTCCGACAATACTTGAAGCCGAATTAGTACCACCATTAGCACTATTAAAAAATCCAGTCGTTCCACTTGTCGTCGCTGTGCCAGAACTATTGGTATAGCTGGGCTGGAAGCCCCATTCGACACCAAAGTTTAAAGAGTTTCCAAGCGATGTTTGAATTACAAGCATCTCGATGAAAACTTGTCTTGGAGCCACGTCTAAAGATTCTAATAAATTTTTAACTTTTTCTATCGAATCAGGAGTTCCTGTAAACAATAATGAGTTGTTTGTTGGAAGCCATTGCATACTATTGATCGTCGACAAAAGGTCTTGATTGGTTTGACCCATTGCCGCAAGCGATACACCAATTTGACGCAAAGCGTCCTGGATCTTATCGCCTTTGTAAAACTGCAATTTATAGACATAAAATTCAGTATTTTTTATGTCTTTTGGTAAATCAAGAGATACGGCTTTAGTGCCTTGTGTATCAAGCATCTTAAAGACATCCATTGTCCTTTGAACCATATCGGGCGATGATATGATAAAGATAGTATCAGTTGATGATTGTGGTACAAGACTCAATGGTGTTCCATCAGCTGAAGCGATGGGCATTAATATTTTTTCTGCCAGCGCAATTAATGTAGCTGGGGAATGATAGTAACTTGTGTACGTTTGGATTTGCAAAGAGCTGTGGGGTATGTCTATGCTCTTTAACAATTGAGTTACTTTCTCAATTGTTGTCGCAATATCAGTCACGATCAAATGGCGAGTTTCAGAAGATACTTCTATGATTGCTTGCCCAGAAAGCATCGGTTGGATAATTGGCTTCACACGATCTGGACTTGTGTACTGTAAGCGGTATACCCTTGTGACAATAGGGGATTCTTCGGCCATATTTGGATCATCATGTGTGACCACTTCACCAAATTTTGAAATATTGGCATTACGGTAGATAATTAAGTTATTGCCTTGTTCAAGCAATGATAATCCGCGTATTTGCAATATTTGCAGCAAAGCAGACATTACGTCTTCTTCACTTGTCATGATTTCAGAAACAATAGTTACAGTGAATCCCAAGTCAGTTTCTTGAAATACAAAGTTTTTATTAGTAATACGACTTACGAAACGAATAAACTCTGATATGTTAACGTTATTAAAGTTAATGACATATCCCTCTTCTTTCTTTTCTTCAGCAGGAGGTGCAACGGCACCTTTCATTTCAGTAGCAGCAGTGTTAATTTTTAATTCATTCGGTTTTAAAGGATTACCCTGACGTTTATTTTGCTGTAAAAAAGAAGAAATATCTTGAGGAGATGCATTAATAGGAACAAAATTTAAACATGATCCTGTAAGGAGAATGGTAACAAGTAATTTTGCAACTTTATTGAGTTTTATTATTTCTAATATATTAAGTCGGTGCACGATGTTCCTTAACTGTTCTAGAACAGTGTCTAGATGTGTTTTTTTTAAGCTTTTAGATTAAAGCGTTTAACCCTCTTGCACACATGGGCTAAATTATCTTACTTTTCTCTAATTTTTCATTTTATGTCACTAAAAAACCAACTGATTAAGTTAGTTATCATTAACAAGATCTAAGGTTTTATGAAGTTTATAAACAATAAACAGATCAGCGCAAAGTTTATAAATTCATGAGCAAGTATTATAGCAAGGTTTTGCTAAAAAAGAAAGGATTTGCAAAGCATGTGATATGTAATATATTTAATACTTAAAAAGCCTTAACGAAATCTTAAACTAAAAAAAGAGTTAGCTACTACGAGTAATAGTTACAAACGTTTGGGTGCGTTCTGTTAAGTCCGTGTCTTTTAAACTATTCTTGCGTAGTAATGCTTCTGCCATTTTTTGTGCAGGCAAAAATTGGGCATCTTTAATTAAGTTTTCTAAAGAAGAATTGTCTTTTACATGGGCTGCAAATGAAGGGAGCACTAACGTGTCTCCAATCATCCAGTTAGCAGTAATTTCCATAAACTCAGTATCTGCACTTAATCCTAAAGCGACATTATCTGCAGTAATGATTTTGGGGTGTTCACTTCCAGAGGGAAGAGACCATAAAGGACCATAACCACAAGATAAATAATAAAATTGGTGTTTGACTGGATCCAATACTAAAGAGCACACAGTAAAAAATTGATCAAATTTGTCAGATACAATTAAAGCATTGAGTTTTTCAACTAAATCTTTAGGATGCTGACAAGTTGAGTTGATTGCATGGATCATCCCTCTTAAAGAGGCGATAGCAACAAGACCTTTAACACCTTTATCCGATGGTTCTGCTAACAATATACCTAAACGACCTTCTTTAAGAGTAAAGAAGTCGTAGTACATCGCAGATAATGAGCGCATTTCATCATTGGCAATGCCAATTTCGACATGCGGCCAATTAGGTGGATTTTGCGGTAGAAATAATCTTGGAGCTTCATGGACTTCATCAGAGATATCACTAACGAAATCTTTACCCCTCAAATCTTTTTCAAATTCTACAGAGCTTAAGTAAGCGTTCAGATCAGTAATAAAATCGACGATATCTTGGTATCTTTTCAGAGGATCTGGTTGTAATGCTTTAGCAAGTATTTTTTGCAGACCTCTTGGCATTAACGAAATATGAACATCGCCATGACTAAGTTTTCCTAGTACAAGTTCATAGGTAATTAATCCCAATGAGTAAATGTCTGAATTATATGATACGTCTAATGGATTCTTTTTTTGCTCAGGGCTCATATAGACAGGAGTTCCAACAAGCCCTTCAACTTTTGCAGGGTCTGTTTGCTCTTGCATGAGCAAGGAGATACCAAAATCAATAACTTTAATGCCACCAGTAGATGTCAGTAAAATATTTTCTGGCTTTAAGTCTCTATGAATAATTCCATTAGCATGAAGATGGGTCAGTGCATAGCTAATTTGTAAAACGATATCAAGCGAGCGTTTAAGTGATAGCGAGTTTTGTAAAATAAGCTGTCTTAATGAAATGCCTTGAACAAATTCCATTGCGATATACAGACCACCTTCCCATTTTCCTTCGCCGTATAGTTTGACGATATTGGGATGAGAAGATAGACCAATAATTTTTGATTCTTGAATGAATCGATCAATCATCTCAGGATGAGAGAGATGGTGTGTAGATAAAACTTTGATTGTGAGTGGTTCCAGAGTATCTGGATGAATTCCTAGATAAAGGAGGCTAGTGCCTCCTTTATCTAATAAACTCTCAATTTTGTATGGTCCAATTGATGCAGGTAGAATCGCTGGAGCTAACGGCTCTTTTGGCGATTCAGTCATTGTCATCCGTTTGTAAAAGTCGTTGCTCATAAATTTTCAAATTACAGTTCAGTGATTCTAACGCCTAACGTCTCTCCAATGCGCAACAATTGTCCTTTACCAATCTTCTTACCGTTAGCCATCAGATTAACCATAGAAGAGGCATTTTGTTCGAGTTCTAAAACATTACCAGGTCTTAATGCTAATAACTGATCGGCATTAATTTTGATTTGGGCAATTTGTACACTAATCGTTACTGGAACTGACGATAAAGAATCGTGATTGATAGGGCTTTCAGATAAATCGGATTCTTCCTCATCATCATTTTTATCATCATCTTCAACATCGTGTACATCGTCTTCATGCTCATCATCGTTGTCATGATCCATGTCGTCATCAACATCTTGATCGATGTCATCGTCTAAATCGTCGTCGAACTCTTCTGTTTGGTCATCCATAAATGTTAACTCTTCAAAGTCTACAGGGTAATCTTGTATTTTTAGTGTGTTATCGCGTAGTCGCGCGCGAAAGAGGGGGCGAGTCTGTAAATAGAGCATCGCAGATCCCTTTTTTTCATCTGGGTCATATGAGCAGTTATCAAGAACTAAAAAGTCTCCGATATGTGCATTATGCCAGTCTTTAAGGGGCAGAATCGTTCTTGCGACTTCCGCATGTAAATAGAGGTCGAGTTTACGCAATTTATCTATTGGGGGTTTGACAGGAGATTGACTAAAGTGTTCTTTCCAACTTTTTTGTAATGTCTTAGTCATGACGCTGCGGCAATAAACTGTTTTCTTAGCCGTTGTCATTTCAATATCACAGCAAAAAGCTTCTTCTTCCGTCAATGCACTATCCTCTAGTAGACGGGGAGATAAATCTTTAAATCCATCGAATTGAGTAATAGCTTGGAGCATATCTGCAACTAAATAATAGAGAAGCCCATTTTCAAAATTAGGATCTAAAATTTCAGTTGCCGGCATATCAAGTAATTGAGCGGTCAATTCATTCAGGTCATTTTTTGGCATGAGTATATAAAAGAAACCATTAAGCATCGAAAATTCAACAGCAACAGCTGTAGGATTTTCGCCAAGTCCATCTTGAAGTTCACTGTTTTTACGCCATTTTGATTCTTTTACTTTCAAAGTGCAGCCAGCAAAAGACCATCGATTCATTAAATGCTGAGTCAATTCTTTCCATGGAAATTCTGGACCATTACCCATTAGGGGCACTTCATCGAGTTGATAAAGCGAATCTTCAATACGTTCTATCCAGTCAAGTGAATGATTTTGTGTCACAACGTGTATTCCTTAAATGCTATTGTTCGCTTTCTTGATCTCTTTGTCTACCACCACCACCTTGGCCCTGATCATCATCACGGCTTCCTCTGTCTTGTTCTGAAGACTGGGAATTTTGTGTCGTTAAAGGTTGATCCATACGCTCTGTAGAAATGACGTGGACTGTAACGCCATTCATTTCTAAGCCTTCGCGCAAATGGGCTTGGTTAGTACGATTTTCCAATAAAAGCTGTGCTTGTTCACTTAAATTTCTAAAAACGATGTTATGTTCACCACCAGTTCTTGTGATCTCAACTTGAGATCCATTAAAAACAGATCCCGATTGAATTGTCATTGTAACTGTAGTCGATGCGTTAGCTTCACTAACAGACATCGATTTAATGTAATCGCTGATTGAGTTTACAACATCTGCAATGGCTGAATCAGCGCTGCGTGATGACGCAGCTTCAGCACCTGCTATAATTGATGTATTAGTTGCTTGTGAAAGATTAAACTGGGCTGATGGGTCGGGATTCTGATTGCCTCCCATTTGACCTTGGTCATCGTCTTCTTTCTTTTGTTTCTTTTCAGAGCCCTGAATCCAAGGATCGGGATTGTCGTTTGGCGGTTCTTTTTTTGGATCGACAGGAGCATTGTTATTCGTTTTTTTCTTGGGTTTTGGATCCCAAGGAGATTGGTTAGTATTTTGGCGTGCGTTTTCTTCACGCTTATGCAAATTGAAAGGGGGTGTTTTGTCTCTTTTGTGATCAACTGGTTGAGAACTGTCTGAGTCGCTTGAACTATTCGTCGATGGAGGTGGATTATTATTTGGTGGGTTAGTCATATAAACTCCAAAGCGTATTATTTGAACTTAACACTAATTAAGTCGTTATTAAAATACTATTCCTGTTTTTTCTTTATTTTTTGATTTAAAAAAATAGTCGTTCCAATTTCATCTTGTTCTATTCCTTCAACTCGATCAGCTTCTTTATGCTCTACTTTCAACCATTCTTCTTTATGAGTTTCTAGTTTGTCGACTTCGTGGCGTTTAATTTTTAAATCTCTTTGAGCATCTTCTAAAATTTGTTGCGCAGCATCAACAGCTTTTTTTTGTTCAGTTACTTTACCATCTTCTTTTTGAAGAGCTTCTTTAGCAAGTTTTAAATAATCACGCATTTGTCGAATTGTCGTAGATGTTGAGCCGACTTTATCGAGTTCATCGCGTAACTGTTGAAGTTTATCTTGATAATGCGTTTTAGCTTTATCGCGCTCAGCTTCTTTTTCACGAAGCTTTTGCGTTTCTTGCTCAACAATTTTTAATTTTTCTTGAACGACTTTTTCGGCTTCATCAACACGTTTATGTTTGACTTCCAAAACTTGTTCTAGAGGATAGACTATTTTGGCCATGATTAGCCCTTAGCGGAAAAGAGCCCGCAATTGCTGCAAAGTTTCGTTGAATGACGACTTCTCTTCAACTCCTTGGCGCAAAAAGCGATTCACTCTATCGATATGGTCAATAGCAAAGTCAGCAGCCTTATCGGATCCTTTTTTATATTCTCCGATGCGGATAAGCATTTCGACTTTTTTATATGTCGCTAATACTTCTCTAATTTTACCAATTAGTTGTAACTGTTCTTTACTCACAATAGAATTGAGCAAACGAGACGCAGATGTTAAAATATCAACTGCAGGGTAGTGGAAGCTGTGAGCTAATGCTGCAGATAAAATAATGTGTCCATCAAGAATCGATCGTGTTTCATCAGCAATCGGTTCATTCATATCGTCACCTGCAACTAATATTGTATAGAATGCAGTGATGGAACCTTTATCTGAATTACCAGAACGCTCTAAAAGTTTTGGCAATAACGAAAATACAGACGGAGTGTAACCAGACCTAGCAGGGGGCTCACCAGCTGCAAGTCCAACTTCACGTTGAGCTCTTGCAAAACGTGTGATGGAGTCCATCATTAATATGACAGACTTTCCTTGATCACGGAAGTATTCAGCAATAGCCGTGCCTAAGAAAGCTGCGTTTAAACGTAGCTGAGAGGCTTGGTCTGATGTTGAAACAATCACGACCGAGCGGGCCATGCCCTCTTCGCCTAAATCTTTTTCTATAAATTCACGAACTTCACGACCCCTTTCACCAATCAACGAAATAACGTTGATATCAGCCACAGCATTACGTGCAATCATGCCTAGTAATGTTGATTTACCGCCGCCTGCTGCTGCAAAAATACCAACACGTTGACCCTCACCACAAGTGAGCGCTCCATCGATACAGCGTATGCCGACCGAAAGAGGTTTTTCGATCATTCTACGCGTTAGCGGATTAGGAGGAGCTTGGAAAATAGGGTATGTTTCAGTGAGATCGAGCGGACCTTTAGTATCGACATCTAATGGCTCGCCCATTCCATTGAGGATGCGGCCAAGAAGCTGTGGACCCACTTTTACACGAAGACAAGTTCTTAAAGGAATGACTTCAGAAGAAGGGCCGATGCCAGTCATTTCTCCCAAAGGAGATAAAATCACTTCGTCTCTTGTAAATCCAACAACTTCAGTAAAAAGTGGTTCACCATCGCGCTTAATTAAGCAAACTTCGCCAATTTTAACTTCAGGAACAATTGCGCGGATGAGCATACCGACAATTTCGGTAATGCGTCCATTAACAGTATTTAGCTGGACATCTTGTAAGCCACCAATGAGCTTTTCAAAGCGATCTCCTAAATCCACAGTACCTTGCCTACATCTGAATATTCATAGTCTGTTTGAGTGCATCTAATGATGACCCAAGCAGAGCGGAGAAAAACTGAACTTCCTGTTGCGCGGAGTTGACTTTGATTTGGACTTTCATCAAATCACCAGGATTCAGTGATTGACTACTGTTACCCATACTATCAAGCATTTGAGTAGCTTGCTTGAGTTGAGATTGTCCATTCGTGAGGTAGGAGATATATTTTTCAATAGCTGATTGATCAGAACTGACAGCTGGTGCTGTCGTTGGCAGATTAAGTTGGCTATTGACGACTTGTAAATTTTCTTGTAAGCGTCCAAGGCGATATTGGAATATTTGACCCGTTGTATCAGAAACACTCAACCCAGGAGTTTTTAAGCCATTAACAACACCATCAATTTGTGTATTGATTTGTTGCATGCTTTGAGAAATTTCTTGAGGGGACTGAGGCTGTAATGCTGCTTGAGGTGATCCTGCCGATAACTCCATCGGAGACATTTCTTTAACGCCAGCATCTGATGAAGCACCAGCGTTAAGGTCAAAAGGAGCTGGTTCTTTAGATGTCAGTTGAGAGTCGAAATCTGTTTCTGGTTGTATCGGTTCAACACCTTTACCAGGTGTTACAGGCACAAAACCTTTGATATCTTCATCTGCCACGTCCAACTTCTCCTTATTACGCGTCTTATGTAACTTTTATATGTCTTAGTTTTTCATTGGAGTGGATTGATATTTTGCCACTTTATCCAATAATTCTAGAGTTGATTTTCCTAGATTTAAAACGATTGGATCTTCGGTAGATTTAATACCTTCTTCAATCAGTTTTTTACCGCCAGCTGCCATTTGATCCATTTCTTGAGGTTCGAGTTTAACGTCTTTACGTTTTTTCAAACCAAGTTTTGGAAACAATAAGCAAAATCCGAGTAGGACTTTTGCGACTGCGTTTTCTGGTTCTAATTTTAATACTTTTTGAAAATAGCTGCTTGCTGTGGCGATCTCGTTTTTATTCAAAGCGATATGGCCAAAACCGATCATTGGTGCAGTATTGTCTGGACGTAGAGATTGAGCTGCAGAAAAAAGTTTTTTTGCTGCGTCTTCGTCGCCTTGTTTGATCGCAATAAACCCACCCTCGATGAAAAGGGGAAAATCTTGGGTGTTTTGATCTTCTTGATTGTTCATTTAGATTTTCCTCAATAGTTAGCAAGTATAAGCAAGCTGTATAAAAAAAATAAAAATTAGCTCGTTTTAACGTTACGAGACACAGTCATACCAATGGCATTTACACCTGCCATGACGTTTGAAAACGTTTCAGCAAACATTGATAACTGGTTCATGTCCATCTGCAATTGAAACATGGTACCCATGTTTACTTGCGAAGCAGGCATGTTACCGATGCTTGAAATATAAGCATCAACGCTGCTAGCGTATTCATTAAATTTATTGAGTAATTTGCCCCAATTAAAAGGAGCATCAGTAGGCGCAGACATTAAAAAACTACCTTAATTTTGGATTACCGTGCTATTTGATCCTGTTGCCTATCTTTTTTAATGAAAGATAGCCTTGAAGAAGAGTTTCTAACTGTAAAAAATTTTCAGGATTCTCACCTTGACGGATGTGATTGCGGATACCCTCAATACGGCCGTCGATCATTTTTTTCCATTGGGATGCTTTCGCGGGATCTTTTAACTCTTTTTCTAGATCGTAGTCGCCGCCATTTTTATCTTTACCGGTTTTATTTTCCAATCCAAACATTTGTACCTATTTTGTTAATCCCGATCTGCAAATTATTGCTGATTGTATGAAATCTTATATTTAAGTCCACTCTTTTCCAGAAAAACAGTATTAGATGTAATACGTACAATTGTATATCCATTTAAAACATCTGAAATAGAATAAATACGGTTATTTATAATAACACTAGTTGTTTCATCACCAACTCTAGAAGTACCTGTAACGGCAAATTGACTAGATAAATCAGAGATTGCTTCTTCAGGAGAAAGTTTGACAACAAATACTTTGACGCCGCGTATACCCTGCATCGCTTGCCATTTTTTAACAAGCTCTGAAAATGTATCTGATTGAGATGTACTCATATATCCAGCTAATACAAGTTCACCGTTAGTTAGATCAATTGATACACCGCTAAATCCATTTTGGATTAAATCACTTGCAACGCTTTCAAATAAATCTTGTTCAACAGCAACTTGATTGTCTAATCGGTCTAAGTAATTAAAATGCAGAAGTAAGTAATCATTAAGATCAGCTGCTTCTTGGCGAGTTTTTAAATAACCTGTAACAACAAATTTACCAGGAGCCGTTGAGTGGATTGCAATACCTTTCCAATCAGGGTTTTTAACAAGTAAACTGTTCATTTGTTGCCAGACATATTCATCAATGATGACATTGTCATCAGTTGATGAAATAAAATTAAAAGATTGTAAGTTGTAAAGCAGTTGGCTTTTTTCAACAGCAGTTAGAACGTGTCCTAATAAAAAGAGACGGCCTGTTGTGCGGTTAAAACTAAAGGAGACGTCAGGAAAATCTTTTAAAGCTGTTTGAATTTCACCAGGATAGTCTTTTTGAGGTAGGGTCACTTTTTTCGTATCAAATAAAGACCATACACCGGCGCCAACCATTAAACAAATAGCTAGTATAACAACTGTTATAATTGTTCCACCTAACTGAAATGGCTTTTGCAAAACGACAGTTTCAGATTTGGCAGCAAACTGAGGTTTTGGTTCATTCAAAGGTTCAGATGAAGTAACTGTCTCTTCAGTTTTAACCGATTGAGGTTTAGAATAAGAGACAATGGTTTCGCTAGCTTTTTCGCGATCAATGATTATAAATGACGTTGTTCCTAAAGTGATTAAATGCTGAGCAGGAACTCTAGCTTCTTTATCAATGACTTGACCATCGACTAAAACACCATTACGACTATTCATATCTTCGATTAAACATTGCTCATCGTCAACAATGACAAGTCTTGCATGTTGTCTTGATATGCTCAAATCATGAAATACGATGTCGCATGTTGCGACATCAGTACCAATTAGGTAAGGTTGTTGGGGTTCTAAATTAAATTCTGCACCAGTTTGGGGACCAGTAACTACTTTCAATACAAATCGAGATGTTTGATTTAGATCAAAATGACTAGGAGTTTGCGGGGGAGTGGCAGCTTCTGGTAAAGGTTCAAAGATTGTTTCGTAAGGCAAATTATCGACATCTTCTGCTGGCAGGAGTGTTTCTAGATCTGGAGAAGACGCTTCAGTTTCTTCTTTGACACTTAAATGAAAAGTAGTATCACCGATGCGTAATTTTTCGTCTTCTTTGAGTAAGTGGGGCTCTTGTAAAGCAGCGTCATTAATTGTTGCTGGATTACTAGTGCTTAAATTTTCAATTGTAAATCCCGAAGAGGTGCGACGAATGTGTAAATGGCGGCGGGAAACTGTAGGATCTTCGAGCGTAATGTCGCAGACTTCTGGGTCACGTCCAATAAACCATTCATCGCGATCGTCTAAAACGAACGATGTCCCTTGGAGAAGACCTTCTTCAGCAATGAGTTTTGCGACCATAGAATATCAGCTTAAGTTGTAGCAGCTTCGGCTAGTTTATCCTGCCAAAGTTCTAAGTAATTAATAAAATTTTCCAATTCATCTCGAAACTGGTTATATGTCATTTGATAGGGGATAGCAAGAGAGAAAGTCAACCATTTCTCATCTTCTTCTAATCCAATAACAGCACGACCTGTAGCATCACCAAATAAATTAGCAGCTAAAAATGTCTTTAAATGTTCTTCAGCATCTTTTATTGGCAACTGACCTAATCGACTGGTGATATAAAATCCCACATCTAACGGTTTAATTGAAAGAGAAAGATTTTCAGTAAAACTTAAAAGAAAAGATCCTGCAGATGAAGCCTCAGGCTCTTCTGAAATAGATAAATCTTTAAATAACTGAATAATAAATGGATGCATCATTAATAATATAAAGGCAATAATTAGCCTTTAGTCATAACAAATACAGCTTTAAATAAAAAGAAAAAGGAGAGACTTGAAAGTCTCTCCTTAAAGACAGTATTAACGCTTCATTAAGATCTGAATAATGAAGAGTAACCTTGAGTGATTGCTTGTATCATGCTCATTATTGAGTTGATTCGTTGTGTAATACCTTGTTGCTGATTGCTTAAATCGCCCTCAGTTTTTTGGTTATAACTCTGAGTCGTAGAACTCATAGCTTGGACATTAGACATTAAAGCGTTAGCAGCACTTTTTTGAATTTCAGCTGATTTTTTTATTGGGTCAGTTATTGCAGCTGAAACAAGATTCATGGCTGCACCTTGTTGCCCCATACCAGGATTACCAACTAAAGCTGCAGCACCTTTTTGTAACCAAGCAGATGTTTTAATGGATTTAAGTACCAAACCAACTTTACCCATTCTCCCAGCTTTTGCGTAACGTTCTTTTAACTCGGCACTTTCTTTTTCCGCGACAGTTCGTTTCGGAGGAGTTGGTTTATCATTACTATTAGCAGGATTTGATTCATCTTCGTTATTTATTGGGTTTTCTTCATTAATTTCACTTTGTCCAGGTCCTTGGACATTATCTGCAGGCACTTCATCAGCATTATATACAATAGGTACTTCCCCAGTTTGTGAAGCATCAGATGTGACCGTTGCAACCCCATCTTCGGTTGCAGTCATCGATCCAGCTATGCTTTCTCCAATCTCGGAAGCAGTTCCGCCTAATGCAAGAGCTCCTGAAGCTATTGAAAATCCCATACCAGTATAGTTAGAAATAATATCAGCATTAATCGCTTTTGCTTCTTGTTTACCAAGTTCTAATTGAGCATTACCAGTTGAGGTACCAAAATCTATTACAGCCATATTTTGTTTTATTGAAGCTGCCCAGTCTGCTTGAACTGATTTTTGCATCGCTTGAGCAGATAGGTAGTTGGATTTAAATGCGATCGCAAAAATATTATCCGCTTGAGGTGGTAAATAAAATTTAAACAGGCCGCCTGTACCGGAACCTTTAAAATTACCAGTCACTAATGCCTGTAATCCTTGTACTTGTTTTGTATAAACGGCTAATGATTCTTTAGGAGTAGGCGATGGTAAGTCTTTTGCAGATGGAACACCGACTTGCAAATTCGTTTGCTTAACATCCATCTGGAAGTTTTCATTCGAACTTTTTTTCATCGTCTCTTTGTTTTGTTGCACGTTGGTGCGTTTGACTTCACCAACTTGCGACTCTCCAACATAATGTATATTAGAATTAGCTTGGTTTGGACGCTCTGGATGATTGATGTGATTAGTCATAAATAGCTCGTTAGTTATTAGTTATTAATATTTTTTAAATTAAACGGCTTGAGACATTTGTTTCATGGCATCAAAGACGCTACCCATATCTTCTAAAGAAGATTGAACATCGTCCGTCCAAGCTTGGTATTGCTTTTGAGATATAGACATTTCATTCTTACTAACTGACATGTCAGCTTGAAGGTTTGCATAATCAGATTGAGCTTGAGCAGCAGCTGTTTTATAACCAGCCACATTTAAACCATATTTACCTGATGCGACATCTGCATCACTTTGTAATTCACTTTTTGATGGAGCATTACCTAGGATGTCTTCAGCTGCTTCTTTAAAAATGGAAGTTTTATTAAAATCACCATCAGGAGATGTTAAAATTTGGTTTTTTTCATAGTAACCAATAGCAGCTGTTCCAGCAGATGTTGCAGCGCAAATACCACCAATCGTACTAGTTATTAGTGGTGCAACAGCTAGTATTGCAGTGACTGAGGGTCCAAGAGTTGCACCACCTGTTGCAACTGCTGTTGCAATTGTGCAGGCAATTGCCACAGCAAAAAGAACACCACCGGCTATCTTTAACGCTAATTGCAAATCTTTTGTACGATCGTTAAAGATATTAGATTTTGCGGCGATATCAGCTGCTTGTTCTTGGTCTTTTAAAGCTTGGTTATTCATCTGAGCCATCAGAGTGACCTCTGTGTTCATTCGACCAGATACATTTTTGATTTCTTCTGCTTGTTGTTGGCCAGATAAGGCATCACTCATTGTCGCTTGGTTGTTAGCTTGTAACCATAATATCAGATAGTCGGCTGAATCAAAAAGTGATCCGAAGTCAGATTGTTTATCCTGATGATTAGATTGAAAAGGGACATTGACTGGTTGTTTACCTTGTTCGAGCATCCCTTTGCGTAAACTCATTAGTTGTAAATTAATGCACATAGCCATACCAGCTTTCATGTAGTCTTGGGCGTTAGGCGGTATGTTATTAAAACTTTTTTGTAACTTTTCAGCTCTTTGTTGATCGATATTAAAAGATTGATAAGAACCGCTATTAGATATTGGATTAGGTGTACTCATACAAATCTCCTATAAAGATATTGTGTCTGAAATTTGTTCTGCCAATAAGATCGCTTGATCTTCTAATTTCTTAAATTCTGGATGACCACTTGATAGCCTTATACATGTCATCAATGAATTGACAGCCAGTTCTGGCTGTCCTAAATTCAAAAAACAATCAGCGCAATAAAAGGCGCTTAATGGATTTTGAGGATTTAAAGCTGAAGTAATTGTGTAAGCTCTCAATGCTTCATTATAGTCTTTTAACTGATGGCTACATGCGGCGTATCCAAAGATGTATTTAAAGTTTGCAGGATCAAGTCCACCGATAAATGCAAACATCTCTTTGGCTTGATCAGGATGTCCTTTATTTAATAGCTCGTAAGCCATTGCATAGACGTTTTCCATTAAATCATCTGGCAATTCTAAAGCATCTTTTGCAGACAATTTTTTATTAACAATATTGTCTTTGAGCTTGGCTGCAAACTCTGCAAATTGCTTTGGATCATCAAGATCGAAGCCCATGACTACTTTTTGTTGCTTTGTGCTCATAAAATCTCCTAATGGACTAAGAGCTTGGGAATATTCTTGTAAGGACACTTAACGCTGTACTGATGAAAGAAGAGACCTCTTCCATTAACTGACCAATCATCGATGTCGTTGATGACGCTGAACTTTGGTATAAGCTACCAGTTGTTGTATTCACCTGGATACTGGCCTGAATCATCGACTGAACGTTGTTGACGTCTGCATTATGCTTTACCACATTACGATAAGCTGATGAGGTTATGTATTTATTGTACGACTGTTTACCCATAGATGGCAGTTCTTGTATTTGCAACCCGGATTTGGTCATTAAATTTGCATAAGAGGAGATCGTGTCGTTAGATAACTGTTGCATTTGGTTGTATTGAGAAACTTGCAAGTTGTTGGCAAGTTCCAATACTGTTAAGGCCTGGATCACATAATTTAAAATGTTATCGCCAGTCACAGCATCTTGCACTTCTTTGGTCGACATTTTTTTAGCATGCTCATCAGCTTGTGTTGCTTGAGCTTGAGGTGGCAACTGACTTGGTGTGATTGATGAGTTAGCATCAATTTTATCCTGTGACATACTCATCTCCTAAGTTATTATAGTTATTTTTTTAACAATAAACTCTAGCTTACCTTTCTAACTTCTGTATCATTTCAATTATTGACCTGTAATTGCGCTTTGGTTACTTGGAGCAAGTTTTGTCCAAGCTAAGCAGATGTTGGCTAAATGAAACATAAGGTTAGCCACTGTGCTGATGTGGTTAGAGATGTCAGTCGTATTTGTAGATATGTTTTGCTCTGTGACAGAACCAGCAGTTTGAGTTCCTTGCATTTGCAGACCAATATTAGAAATCTTAGCATTGATAGCGGCTTTTTCACGGTCGATCTGTTGGCATTGATTCTCGTAGTTCTGCATGGTCACTGCATTTTGATTTGGTGTCCCATTAAGAACAGGTTTTGGTGGGTAGGCCATACCATCTCTAAATGTTGTCAGTGCCTTTTTATTCTGCATCAAATCGATTAACTGCATTGAGTTACCAATCTGCTGATTTTGCATAGCGCTTAAAAGATTAATTAAAGCGTATGCGGCAAGCCATAACGGGCTATTAGCGTCAGCACCATTAGATTTAGTATTATTGTATGTCGGGGCAGTTACATTAAGATCTAGGGGGGAGTTAGTCGAATCGTTGTTATTAGAAATGTTAGTCATTATTAACTCCTATTAGCGAACTAAAACTAAATTAGTTTCATTTTTTATTCGCTTCCTACAAATTATTATACATAAAATGCAATTATTTATCAATTAAAAACGGAAATGTGTTATAATTGATGTCCCTCAAAATTTTTAAAATTTGACGCCTGTAAAAACTCTCTTAATT
>JAEMRK010000010.1 GCA_016463375.1 Parachlamydiales bacterium
GTTATTATAAGGTACTATTATAGTTATAAAATGTTATTAATTCAAATTAATAATAATTTGAATTAATAACTGTAATAAAATAATTAGAAAAATAATTACTCAACTATTACTGCGTTTTTTATATTACCTTTAGAATCGGGGAACTTTAATTGTATTTCGAAGTCTTCATTCGAAATTTTTTCTTTATTTTCTTCCGACAAATCTTTCAAAGTACCGACTATTTCAAACTTTTGATCAGTTTTTTTGACAACAAGTGTGTTGTAAAATCCGTGTGGTGCCTTGTCAAATTGGAAATCAGCTACTGTACTAAACGCAATTGCAGATATCATACTTTTTTTTAGGATGTCGCATTCATTACAATCATTTGTTTCAGTAACAATTGCATCTGGTTGTTCGACATCAGGTATGACGTTGGGACAGCGAATATAATTACCTTTTAAGATTTCATTATGAGCATCCTCCTTAACTCTGTCCAATTCACCTGTAAAACCAAAATGAATATCATCAGAATTATTTTTATTAGGGAGGCGTTGGAAAGTCATTATACTAATATGAGGTAACCGATTTAGCAGTAGCGTAATTTTACTTGGATTGAGTTGATGACCATAAAGTATGCTTTGCTCATAATTTTTGTAGTTCTCAGGAAGGTAGTTGAGTTGAGCTAATGTTTTGACATGATTTGTGTGTGTATATTCATCATGAATAGCATTTTTTGTAGACATGGCTGTACGCACAAGTTTAATTTTTTTAAATAATGACCCTTTTTGATCCGAAGGTAATTTTTTAAATTCTTCATTTGTCTTAGAAACTTCGTCGGCTACACTTGCAATTAAACCGCCTACAACAACTCCTGCAAAATAAAATCCTACATACATGCATTTCCCTTTCTGTAATGAAATTTAAAAATAGAATCGATAGAAATATTTTATAAATGTGACTTTAAAACGATAGTTCAATTTTAGCAAATAACGCTTCTACAATTAACCTTGCACAATTTTTAAGGGGAATGTTATCTCAAAACTATCAGGAACTCACGGATGAGACCCAACTATGTTCAGTGCTATAAAGCAATTTTCCAGATTTTTTATTATGTCTGATCACAACCATCAAAGATTTATCTCAACATCACAAAAACAAGAAATTAAAAGTTCAAATGTGGCTCAGTCTGTTTTAAAACAACCCTACAAGCAATTTATCTGTAGAAAAAATTTTTCAAATTCGTCCGTATCTGTTGTGCTGCTCGATCCTTTCTTTTTCAGCGATGTTAAGAATATTATCTGCCCATGCTTATTTGTTAATTCTTTAAGTAAAAATCCTAACCATCTATTTTGTCTGCTCAGCGAAAAAACAAGACCAAGTTTTTTATTTCCTGACAAAAGGTTTAAATTAAAAGATGGATACAAGAAATACTAACTCTCGATTTCATGAAAAAGTCGTTATTGTAACGGGAGCAAATCGAGGTATTGGTAAACAAATTGCAAAGCAATTTGTTTCAGAAGGCGCCCATGTGATTATCACTGGGAAAGACGCTATTAAAATAACAGCTGCAGCTCAAGACCTTGAAGCCATTCCTTTTGCAGCAGATGTGAGTTCCGAAGAAGACATGAAGTCTTTGAGTCATTTCATTGAAAAAAATTATGGTCGAGTCGATGTGTTATGTCATAATGCAGGGATATATCCTGTCGTCAGACTCGAAGATATGTCACTTGATCAATGGCAATATGTTATTAATACCAATCTCAATGGCACGTTCTTAGCTTTTAAAATGTGCATACCTTTTATGAAGAAGCAAAACTTTGGTAAAATTGTCGTCGTATCTTCTATATCTGGTCCAAAAGTTGGGTTGCCAGGATGTAGCCATTACACAGCATCTAAAGGGGGAGTTGCAGGTTTTATTCGTACTGCTGCTATTGAATTGGCTAAATACAATATTAACGTTAATTCTGTAGAGCCTGGAAATATTATCACAGAATCTTTTGAGGATATGGGACAAGACCATATCGATATGATGACAAAAGCTGTGCCTCTTGGACGATTGGGCACACCAAAAGATATAGCTAATAGCGTGCTATTTTTAGCGTCCAAAGATGCCGATTACATTACAGGTGCAGATTTGGTAATTGATGGGGGACAGATACTTCCTGAAAGTCATTTTGTTGAATTTTAAAAGGTGCCATTCAATGGCACCTATCAAATAGAAGATTTAAGGAATTGTGACTGTAATTCCTCGAGCTGCTAATTCTTTAATTACAAGATCAATGCGGTCTTTTTTACAGTTAAAGCAAAAAGAGTCCATACCGGCTTTTTTAGCTCCTTCAACGTTTGCTGGAGAGTCATCAACAAAGAGACATTCTTCTGGTTTTAATTGAAGTTGATCAATGACAGTTTGGTAAGCAGAAAAATCTGGTTTACTTGATCCAATTTCGCAAGAAAGAAAAACTTGAGTAAAAGCGTCAAATTTATGTTCTTGCCGGCAAATGGCTGCTTGAGAGGGTAAAATATTTGAAAGGAGAGGAGTTTGAAATCCTTGCTCTTGTAGTGACTCAATAATTGAAAAGATAGGTGCATTTAATTGTAAGTTTTTTGAAAAGAACGTTTCCCAATTTTGTTTCCAATTTTCAGGAATAGTCACTTGGCAACGATTGGCAAAATCTGGCCAAACTGTATCTTCATTGATTTGTCCAGAAGATGCGGGTTTGATACAATCTAATAATTCTTTCTTTACTGTTTCCACGGGAATATTGAATTCTTTAGCGATAAATTCAACGATAGATCGTTCATTAAAATAAACACAAACTCCGCCGAAATCAAAAACTACCGCTTTAATTGCGGCGTGACATAATTGGTTACTCATAATAAATGTAAAAAATAATGTGATAATAAAACTTAGTGATTTCTTCATACAAACCTTTTAATCTCAGCTTACAATTATTTAGCTTTGAAGAATTTGTATCAAGGCAATAGTTCTTATTGCATTGGGAGTAGATTTCATAGTATTTTATATATGCATTTATGGAGAATTTTATGCTTATTAAATTTCAAACAAATAACTCAAAATTTATAGAATTTAAAAAATTGAAAGATGAATTCACGTCAAAATATAAATTTACAACCGAACAGTGTAATTCAATAAGAAAACAAATAAACAAAGTTAATTCTGATTTGGATAAAAAAAGAGGTGTTTGTGTCTTAGAGAATAGGATGAACTCTTTAAAAGCTAAACAATCTAAAGAGGACCTTGAGAAATCAGCTAGAGCTATTAAAGTCTTAGAAAAAGGAATGAATTATTTATCTGAAAAAGAACATGCAGAAAAGGAGCAAAAAAATTTAGTTCCTAAATTACGTTCTACATTAAATTCTTTGGATATACAACAAGTTAAGCTTACTAAAGATTTAAATAGTTCATTTGTTAAGTTTGCGGAATTTACCATGGCTAATTTTAAAGATATTGTTGTTATGGACGATCCAGTTAATAAAATATTAATAAATTCATTCGATTGTTTTTCTAAAAAAATAAACAATAGTGGCAGTAAAGAAGATATTGAAAAAAATAAACGTAAGATTTCAAAAGTAATCCTCCACTATATGTTGATGTCCGATGATATTAAATTCCAAATATGAAATTAACTACACACGACTTTGCGTTGGGTTTTGTACTTTATTGCTTTTAACAAATTTAGTAGGTCTTAAATTATTCAAGCTAGGCCCTTTTTTTATGCCGGCTAGTATGATCTGCTATCCATTGACTTTTGTTATAAGCGATGCAGTAGCTGATGTCTTTGGAGCTAAAAAGGCAGGAGCTATGGTGCGCATGGGTTTTGTCGTTTCTTTAATATCATACATTTTTATTCAGCTGGCAATCGCTTTGCCAGCTGATTCGCATTGGTTTGTCATTAACAATCCATATGGGTTTCTCACCCATAAGGATTATCAAAAAGCCATGGAAGCTACTTTTAGCTTAAATGGCATTATTGTAGCAGCCTCAATGTTAGCTTACTTAGTTGCTCAAATGCTCGATGTTTATTTATTTCAAATGATTAAACAGAGGACAAAGGGAAGGCATTTGTGGTTACGTAATAATTTATCGACAATAGTCGCTCAAGGAGTCGATACATTAATTATTGCAACAATCGTATTTTGGTTCGGGATGCATATGAGTTTAAAAGATGCAATTAGGGGAATGGCAACTGTATGGACTATCAAGGTTATTTTGGCTCTGATTTCGACGCCTTTGACTTATCTGACGGTTTATTTCCTAAACGCCAAGCATAAACAATACCAGACAAAATTAAGACCTGCGCCACAAGAGATAGAATAGGCAAAGTAATCCATCCAAGTCCAATATCAATACGTTCTTGACAACTAGTACTAACACCACAAAAATCAATGAAATTGAAAGAGGGTACTGATTGGATTAAGACGTGGTAAATTGTAAGTAAGATACCTATAACAAGTTGAGGGATCACATAGGGTATAGCTTCAATTTTTCCAGAAAAAACAGACATACCCAAGATAATAACTAATGGATAAATACAAATTCTTTGATACCAACACAAGTTACAAGCGCCAAAATTTCTAATTTCACTGTAATATAAGCTGCCCACTAAAGCTAAACAGCTAATCAACCAAGCAAAGTAAAGAACATAACGGTTGAAAAAATTCTGCATTTAGGGAGTTCCTGTTTTTTGTAGTGCGGCTTCGATTAAATCCACTAGTCGATCATAACTAATATCTTTTAATAAGATTCCATTTACAAATATTGCAGGCGTCGCGATCTTTCCGCCCATTAAGGCTCTTGCATAATTAGTATTTTTGATGATGCGAGTTCTGAATGCATCTCTAATCACACATTGTTTCATCATATCAAGATCTATAGCAGGGCTAGTTGCTTTAGCCATTTCTATAATTTTCGACAGCGTTGCCCAATCTTCTTGTTCATTACCTTGATGCTTATAGATATAGTCTAAATATTCAAAAAACAGCTCGGCATTAGGATATTTACGATCTTGCAGATAGACACATATGAGAGATTCAGCGGCGTTCATCGACCCCGGGATAAATGATACGGGTATCACCGTGTATTGGATACGTTGAGTATCTAAATACTTTTTCTTAATTTTTGGATAAATTTCTTGGGTAAATTGTCTACACTCTTCGCATTTAACTTCTTCAAATACAACAATATGAACAGGCGCGTTTGGAAAACCGATAGTTGGTTGTTCATGTGTATCTAATACTATAGCTGGTGGGAGTTTAACTTCTTTTAACATGAAGAAAGTGACAGTGACAATCACTAGTAGAATAGCCGTAATGATGACATGCCAAGGTAGACCTTTAGTGAAACGCACGGCATTCCTCTCCTAGTTAAAGTAACCCATAATGTCTTATTAATACTAATTATTATAATTTTATAACAAGTTTAAACTTATTAATTTATTAATTAGTAATGAAAATACAGAATTAATAATAGTTTTTAACTAGTTGTTTGATCGTTCAACTAAAATGGTTCCTAAATTTAAATTAAACTAAATTATTGTAAATAAGTAATTTAACACCATCAGTTTGGAATTGTTTAGTTGTATTCCTTAACTTCTAAAGCCACTTTAAAGAATTGCTCTATTTTTTGACTTAACTCCAATGAAACAACGCTTTGTTGCAATTCTGAAAAAGAACGGCTTTTTGCCAATAAACAAAACTGAATCCATTCTTCAGCATTAAAGCTAAAGCTATAGGGTTGAGCATGTTTATTGCAGTAAGCTTCACCAGAAGCTAAATGGGCTTCTTGTAAGTCATCTTGACAAGCTGCGCATTTGTCTAAAGATGAGAGTAATCCTTCATGAATTAGTGTTTTTAAATAAAAGCTTGAAAGTATGGTTTGTGGGCAAAAGGGAATACGTTGGAGATAGAATAACAATAAAGCATAGAGATGAGGCGCTGGTTTATGAGGATATTGTGATATGATCATGGCATTTGCCATGTCGCATCCTACTTTTAAAAAAGTATAGTCCTCTCTTAAAGCTTGGTAAGAATCGAGTATCTTAATGTCTTTACATTGCAATAAATCGCTTTGTCCTTGTTTGTAAAGTAAATCAAGTCGGGTAAGGGGTGTTAAAGGCATTTGTCGTTGATTGAGCTGTCTACCTTTGAAATAAAATTTTACAAGTCCTAAATAGGGAGTAAATATTGTGACAATGCGGTCGTATTCTTTAAAGGGCATGACACCTAATATTAAGGCTTCAGTGTTAGCTTCTTCGCTCATTTCCAAACTCACTAGAATTTTGTAAGATTTATAGCATGAGGTATTAACTCTTTTCGTTAAATGGATTTCCTGATAAAACAGGTGGCTTAATTTCACTAATTAGCACCGATAGCTCAATTAGGATAGAGTACCCGGCTTCGAACCGGGTGGTTAGAGGTTCGAGTCCTCTTCGGTGCATCCTTTTTATTATGTTAGAAAAAATTTCTCTTTTCTCTTTAACTTTCGACCAATATTGCCAAGAAGTTGTCTCACGTCTAAATAAGGGTGGACTTCACGCAGGGATACTCTATTCCCAATGGTACCGTTATGGTGCTTTTGACTCGACTCATCCTGCTTTTTCAAATGCCCAATCCCTTTTTAAAAAAATAGTTGAGATAACTGATGTTTCAATGCCACCTATTAATCAAGTTTATGAAGAAGGTGATACGTACAAATTTACAGTTGATGTCGGTGGTGAGGTTGAATCTGTGATCATTCCAATGAAAACAGGATTAACACTTTGTGTATCGTCTCAAGTAGGTTGTCAAAGAGGATGCCGTTTTTGTGAAACTGGACGCATGGGTTTATTAAAACAGTTATCTGCAAAAGAAATTGTTGCACAGTTTTTACACGCTAAATTTACTTTTAAAAAACCTATACGCAATGTTGTTTTCATGGGTATGGGTGAACCATTTGATAATTTTGATGTTGTCCATCAAGCTGTGAAAATTTTGTCTGACGATCATGGTCTTAGTGTAGGACAACGACACATCACAATATCGACAAGTGGTGTCGTACCTGGCATTGAAAAAATGATTAAAGACATGCATCCAGGTATTAATTTAGCCATTTCGTTAAGTGCACCCAATGATGAAAAACGCATGCGCATTATGCCAATCAATCGCCATTGGAACATGGCTACAATTAAGACAGCTTTAAAAAAATATTGCCAAAGTCGCAAACGAAGTGTGATGGTCAGTTACGTATTATTAAAAGGCGTCAACGATGCTATCGATGACGCCGATCAACTCATTACATTCTGTGATGAACTCGATGTTAAAATTAATTTAATTCCTTACAATCCTCAAAGACAGCGTCCCTATCTTGCATCAGATATAGAAACAATGGATGCTTTTGCAAGTCACTTAAAACAAAAAGGTCTTATTGTATTGTACAGAAAGACAAAAGGTCAAAGTATTATGGCCGCCTGTGGGCAGCTTGGTAAACGCAAGACGCAACTTGAACTCCTCAGCATTTGACTTTAAAAAATAAGACCATATCACGTAAGCTATCCTTTTACTAAGCATCGCAAAAATCAATTTAAGAGGTGATTTTATGACTCAAAACACAATGACAGGTGAGACTCCTCCTTTCAATATCACAATCACTGGACGTCACATCCAAGTTACTGATGCGATTAAAGATTATGCTCTTGAAAAGATCGCTAAAGTCGAAAGATTCACACATCGCGTGATTGATGTGATGATTTGTTTAGAAGTACAGCGCCAAGAACAAAAAGTTAGCATCGTTATGCATTTTGATCACACTGTGATTAAAGCAGATGTTTCAAGTGACAACATGTATTCATCGATTGATCAAGCTGTTGGAAAACTGTGCCGTCAAATTCAACGATACAAAGGGCGTATACACGACATACATCAAAAAGGTGCTTCTGCTGTCGATATGAACGTCGATGTTTTTGAAGGATCGATTGATGATATAGAAGAAGTCAACGACCTAATCGATGACGAGTCAAGAAAAATTGAAGCCCAACGCTTTGCGAAACCCGAAATTGTTAAACGTGAAAAAATGCCTTTAAAAACACTGACTCGTGAAGAAGCTTTAATAAAAATGGATTTGTCAGGTGCTCCATTTATGGTTTATCGGTCGGAAGAAGATAAAAAAATTAAAGTCATCTATCTCCGTGAAGAAAAACATTTTGGCATCATCGAGCCTGAATGATTAATCAAATTGGTCGTTGCTTTGACCCAATACGCAAAGTATGGGTTAAAGCAACACCTGAAGAAATTGTTAGACAAAGACTGATTAATATGATGATTAATCAGCTGGGATTCCCGCCGTCTTTATTGTCTGTAGAAACAGATATATCTTTACTTCCTCATTTAATAACACTTTCAAGCCCCTTTCCTAAAAGGCGATTAGACTTAATCTGTTATGGAAAAAATATTCATCCACAATACGATTTGTATCCATTATTAATGGTTGAATGTAAAGCAACATGCATTAAAGAAATCGCTGTTAGACAAGTGATTGGCTATAACCATTTTGTTAAAGCTTATTACATAGCACTTGTTGGCAATAAAGAGATAAGACTTGGTTGGTATGATGATCAAAAAGGGGACTACACCTTTATTGATCATATCCCATCTTTTGAAGATCTCTGTTCAGTATTGAAAGGATTTTTGTAAAAGATTGGGCGCATTCGTCTGGGATGGTTTGATACAATGCCTTCCACTCCCATTTCAATCAATCTTTTAGCTTGTCTTGTATCATCTACAGTCCATCCCCAAACACGGCAATGATCGTCATGCATTTGTTCCATGCGTTTTTCGTTAATCATCATCGTATTAAGTGCATAATGATTTAGATTAAGGTCTTGATGTTTTTTTAATCCGATAAGTGTTTCTGCAATACCAACAAGTGGTATTTGTGGAGCAATTTTTCTTACCTCTTCAAGTATTTCACTACTGAAACTTCCAATAATTATTTTTTTGCGAGGTGCTTTTAAAATAACTTTAATGACACTTTCAGCAAGATCTTTTGGAGGTGATGTTGGTTTTATCTCAATAAAAAATCCGCAATTAACTTTCAAAGAAAGTGCTTCTTCAAGAGTTGGTAAATATTCCCCTTGAAATCGCGGATGAAACCATTCACCAACATCGCATTCTCTGATTGATTCCAGCGACATCGTAGAAATTTTTCGTCGTTTATTGCAAATGCGAGTTAAAGTTGCGTCGTGAAAGATGACAGGAATTCCCTCTTTACTGATTTGCACATCACATTCAATAAAATCAACACCGATATAATTAGCTCTTTGAAAGCTAATTAATGTATTTTCAGGTGATTCATAAGAAGCACCGCGATGTGCAATCAATATCGGTTTTTTCACTTTTAACCTTTTTTATTAAAAAAGCGCTTTAAGATTTTTGTAATAGTGCAACGACGATTAAATCCATCCCATATTAATAAAGCACCCATAAGAAGTGGAATGAGTAAAAAATCAATCGAAATTAATAATGCAAACATACAGCTTACTAAAATAACACCACCACACCACATTTTGGCTTTAGAATTTGCTTCAAGACTTGATGGCTCGTTTTGAGATACAGAATAACCAGCTTTTTTCCATGCATCAATTCCGCCATTTAAAACAAAAGGTTGTTGTTTGCTAAAAACTTGCCATTTTTGTGCAGCATTAGCTGCTCGAATGCCTTTTTGGCAAACAAAAACAACTTGTTTACCCTGAGGTATTGCAGATTCTGAAAAAGTACTCATTGGGTGCGAGGTTGATTGTAAAATATGTTCTTGTTCAAATTCGTTATCCTCGCGTACATCGACAATAGTAACGCTGTTAGCGTCTATCTTTTCTTTAAGCTCTTTAGGATCAATATATTGTATGGGCACTTGTGAAGTCATGGTCTCTCCTTAATATGCGTAAGAACAGATACTCAACTCAAGCTCTTTATAGCAAGTGCAAAAAATGTAGATGGATGTAACAAGTGTATAATGTGTTATTTTTGCAATGTCGGCTAATATATATATTGTTTCTACCGATTTATTATTAAGTGTAATTTTTACAAT
Organism: Parachlamydiales bacterium; assembly: GCA_016463375.1. Lineage (GTDB taxonomy): Bacteria > Chlamydiota > Chlamydiia > Chlamydiales > JAEMRK01 > JAEMRK01. Next base: position 10,061 of record JAEMRK010000010.1, read on the forward strand.
ACGTGAATTTTATATCGCATTAAGTTTAATTAAACTTTTTCGTTGTTAATTTTTTTAATTAATTTCTAACTAGTTGGCTTTTATTTACGATTCGAGATAAACTCGTCTGAAAATATTAATCGTGGAGATAAAATGCGTTTTTGGTCTCAATTTTTAAGTTTAGGCGCCAGCTGTTTGCTAAAGTTACGTTATCGCATAACCTTCACAGGGCTCGATGATTTAAAGCAAAGAGGTTGGGGGAAAAACTCTCGTATTATATTTATGCCAAACCATCCATGTCAAATGGATGTCGTTATTTTGTTGTCAAAACTTCTACCACTATTTGCGCCAAGACCATTAGTTGTCGACTATCTTTATGAAAATCCATTTGTCCGTTGGTTCTTAGGCAAAGTTGATGGCATCCCCATTCCTAATTTTGACAGTGCTGCTAATTCATTATGTCGAAAACGTGCAGACCGTGCTTTTGAAAAAGTGGGTGAGGTATTAGATAATGGAAATAATTTATTAATTTATCCTGCTGGTCGTTTGCAGTTAAGTGGTGAAGAAGTTATCGGTGGAGCTTCTGGAATTGAAAGACTTCTTAAAGATGTTCCCGATGTTAATATTGTATTGATTCGTTTTACAGGGTTGTGGGGTAGTTCTTTTTCAAGAGCGTTAACTGGACAAGTACCAGATTTAGGTTCGCAACTTAAAGAAGGCTTTCGCATTCTTTGTCGCAACTTAATCTTTTTTGCTCCAAGAAGAGATGTTCATGTCCATTTAGAAGTAGCTTCTGATAGTTTTCCAAGAACAGGCACGCGTATTGAAATTAATCGGTCTTTGGAGAATTGGTATAACGCACCATATGATGGTGGTGTGCAACCGATGAAACTTGTTCCTTACAAATTTTGGAGTAAGAAACTGCCAACAGTTTTGACTCCAAAAAAAGCTGAGGGACATATTGATTTAGATAGTATTCCTAAAGAAATTCAAGATGAAGTAATTGAAGAGCTTGCAAAAATCACACGCCGCAATAAAGACGATATAAAAATGACATCTGATTTATCTCGTGACCTCGGGATGGATTCATTAGAGCTGGCAGAACTCTTCGTTTACATGTCGGACCACTTTGGCATTCAAGAATCAGTGGATCCTTTGTCTATATCAAATGTTCAAGAGGTAATGGCTTTAGCTGCTGGTCAACTTCATAGCGAAGTTAAAGATGAAGAGTTTGATATGTCACATTGGATGGACCAAAGACCCCATCCTTTTAAAGCCATACCAGATGGCGATACCATTGATGAAGTGTTCCTGCGTACCTGTGATCTCATGAAAAATCATGTCGCGGCTGCAGACGAGTTAACTGGTGCATTAACATATGCTCGTTTAAAACAAGCTTCGATATTACTTGCAGAACAAATCAAAAAATTACCAGGGCAGCAAATTGGTATTTTGATGCCATCGACTGTCGCAGCATCAATTTTTATATTAGGTTGTTTGCTAGCTGGCAAAACACCTGTACCTATTAACTGGACTATGGGTAGTCGCTATTTAAAGGAAGTCATACATGCAACAGAGCTTAAATCTATATTGAGTTCATGGCGCTTTTTGGAAAAAGTGAGCACCATCGATTTAGAACCTATAGAAGAAAAAATTGTTTGCATTGAAGACATTAGAAAAAACATCGGTCTTAAAGATATGTTAAGTGCCGTTTGGATATCTAAAAAAAGCACTGAATCGATATTGAATTATTTTAATAGAGCCCATGCAACTGCACACTCCATTGCAGTTATATTATTCACTAGTGGTACTGAGGGGAAACCAAAGGGTGTTCCACTAAGTCATGATAATATATTGAGCAACCAACGCGCATCTTTCAAAGTTTCTCAAATTCAAAAAGATGACATTCTTCTTTCGTTTCTGCCGCCATTTCATTCGTTTGGTTTTACAATTACAATATTATTGCCAATCTTAGCAGGGGTAAGAGCCGTTTTCTACCCGGATCCAACAGATAGTAGTCGCTTAGCAAAAGCTATTGAAAAATGGAAAGTGACTTTAGTTTGTGGGTCACCAACATTTGTGAAAAATATTTTGCGAGCAGGATCTCCAGAACAATTAAGATCAGTCAGAATGTTCGTAACAGGAGCTGAAAAAGCACCTAAGAGTCTATATGAAGAAGTCAAATCCATGAATAAAGAATTGATTGAAGGATATGGGAGCACAGAGTGCTCGCCAATCGTTACATTCAATCGTCCTGGCCAACCTCATAATGGAGTGGGTCAACCGATTCATTATGTAGACCTGGCTATATACGATATGGAAAAAGAAGTTCTTTTGAAAAACCCTAAAGAAGAGGGGTTGATTCTCGTTAAGGGGCCAAATATTTTTAATGGCTATTGGCAAGACGACTTATCACCACCATTTCTGACAGTAGATGGTGAAAAATGGTATAATACAGGCGATATTGGTTATGTAGATGAAAACAATAACCTATATTTAGAAGGACGTCTCAAGCGTTTTGTCAAAGTGGGTGGAGAGATGATTAATCTGGCACTTCTTGAAGATATTTTGAAAGAAGAGATTAAAACAAAAAAAATTGTTGATGCTGAAAGTAACCAAGCGGCAGTCGCTGTCATTGCTCAAGAAAAAGAAGGGGAGAAACCTCGTTTGTATTTATTCACGTCTGTTCAAATGGATACTAAGTCTGCAAATTCAATTCTTAAAGAAAGCGGATTGAGTAATCTTGCTAAACTGTATGGCGTTATTAAAGTTGCTGAAATTCCACAATTAGCAACTGGTAAAATTGATTATCAAAAATTAAATCAAGAATTACCAAAAACATAAACGACAAATATCTTTTTTAAAAAGAGGCGCCAAGTTAGATTTACTTTTTATCTAACAATCAAATAGCGCCTCTTATGGATAGAATTTCTGATCAGCTTCGCAGTCAAATACGCGGCAGTTTTCTAAAAAAATATGAAACTAATGACGATCGTAACCCTATTTATGAGGGTTATAAATCGGTTATGTTCAAATTTGATTTATTTTCTGCTGCCCATGCAATGCTTACCCAAGCATTTCAAAATAAAAAAGAAGAGCTAGAAAAATCTACAGATACTAAGACGGGTTCTAAAAATCCCGACCATTTATCTAAAGAAACAACATCTAAAAAAGCAGACGTATCACACGTTCCGCCTTCTCAAATACCTCAACAAGATGAAGGCGAAGAAATACCTAATCAGTTCTGGCAAGCAGCTTCCAAATTTGTTAAGGAGATGGAACAGTTGCCACTACCTGCATATCAATCTCCAACGTCTCAAACAAGTGAAGATCAGCCTGCCACTTTGTCATCTGTAGAACAAGAATCTCAATCGGTACCATCAATGCCGTCGCAGCATGCTAAAGCTGGTGAAAAGATGGGAGCAGAGGCAAAACCTGGAGCTGAAGTTGGTGCAGCTGGAACTAAGGGAACTTCTGGCGTCACTCCAAAAGATAAATTACCACCATGGGAACACGATCCTGCCGCCTGGACAATCTGGCTTGTTAACTGGCTCATCAGCGGTAAGGTGATTCCCGCTGCGTACGCGCAGTTAGAATCTTTAGCTGATGCAGCTGGTCTTAATGCTAAAGAGTTAAACTTGATCGCTCAAATTAGACATTACATGTATGAGATTGCGCATAACAAAGGTAAATTTAATTATAACTCTGCTGAATTAAAAGCTCATCCATCTTTAATTAAAAAGATGTGGTCTGAATTAAGACCTTTTTTTGAAATGAAAAAAGATTTGTCTGAACTTGTGCAGATGGGAAAAACTGCAAAGCCGCCTAATTCATCTTTAGAAGCTGTATTTAAAAGAATGCAAGGTGACTTTGATAAGCAGTTTGCAAAAGGTGGAGTTAATGGTGACATAACCAATGGTGTTTCACGTGGATATGCTCTTTACGAAGCTTATATGAAAAACGGCAAATTTAGTTCTGCGAGTTTTAGTAGATATTGGGCCGGTAATAGTGGTGATCTCAATTTGGGGTCATTTATGAGCTCATTTAACAGACATGTTGATGTCAGTCGCGTTAATTCTAAAGGTTACGTAAACTCTCATTATAATTTTGCGTTTAATAACATGGGCCCATCAGGTCCTTGGGATAGCTTTAAAGCCGATACAGGTAGCGCTGCGCAACAATTAGGCGATTTGGACATGACAATCCAAACAGATACGAGACTTGCTATGATGGGGCTGCAAACCAAACTTAATGCCGCTAGCGCAATCATTCAAGAGATATCAAAAATGCTAGATGCTATTGCCTCTAACATTCGTGGAAGTGGCTGATGAGTCGCATAGATAACAACATACCTCCGGGTTTCAGCATTTTTAAAGGGGCTCCAACTGGAGATGATAATAATCCATTTTTTGATGCTTACAAAAATGTTTTATTTAAAATGAGTTTATTGGCAGCTATTGAAAATACGGTTTCTTATGCCTACGATAGTAAACGTGAAGAAATAAAAAAAGAAGCTGAGCAGCAAAAAGCAATGATGAATCAAGCTGAGACAAAAGATGCTCAGCTTGATGGCAATGATGTCGAAGACCCAGAATTTCTTAAAAAAGAAAAAAGCTCGCGTGCAGAAGAAGGTAAATCGACTAAAGGTAAAAAAGATAAAAATGAAACTGACGAGACTGGTTTTTTAGATGAAGTTTTGGGGACTGAAGCGCCTGAAGAGACCGATCAAAGTGCAGAATCAGATGAGGATGCCCATGGAAATCATTACGGCAGTGATAGCGAAGATATCCCTAACTTTTTTTGGGATAAAGCGTCAAAAGCCTCAAAGAGCCCTGAGAAACAAATTCCGCAAGAGTTAAAGCAAGGGGATGTTGAACCAGAAGTTACTGAAAAATTTCTTGATGAGCAAGCCCCGATATCAGCGCCCGTTGCTAATAAATTTCAAGCTCCTGCAAAATCTGAAGCTAAAGCTGAGATGCCTGTTAAATCAGAAAAAGAGCAAAGCGCTCTTGCAAAATCTAAAGCCAAAGATGTAAATCAATTAAAAAAATTACCTCAAGAAGTCACAGAGGAAGAATTATCACCCGCAAATAAAAAAATGGGTGCAGCAAAAGCTGCAGGTGATAATCCCCCTTGGCAAAAAGATCCGGCCGGTTGGACTTTTTATTTAGTGAATTGGCTTGTTAATGACAAAATTATTCCAGAAGCCTATGCGCAACTCGATTCATTAGCTAAGCAAGCAAATATCAATGCTAAAGAGATGTCATTACTAAATAAGATACGCTCTGAAATGCGTAAGATGGGTAAACAAAGTAAACTTGGTAATTACACATATGGACAGCTTAAAGCTCATCCGTCATTAATTAAAAAGCTTGAAGCTATCTTCGCTTCAATTAGACAGCTATTTAATTTCATAAGTAAACTTGAGAAATACACAGTGCCATCGACAATGGCTAAACAAGCTAAAAGCATGTCGGCCGATTTTCATAGAATGTTAAACAATCCTAAGGGGATTGGTAAATTTTACAAGTCTATGGAAAGTCGCGTTAATGCCATGTATAACCATTACGTGAAATATCATACACTTAACTCCTCTTTTTTAAATAAGTACTGGAAAAGTGGCGACAAGTTCATTAGCGGTTGGAACAAGTATGTCAATGTTTCGGCTTTTATCATGTATACGACTGCCGGTGGTGGCAAAAAGCTTAAGCCAAATACTCATTACTACTATGCGTGGAATAACATGGGCATTGGTGGTCCGTGGACAGGTATTAATAGCATTACAGCTGATCTAAATCTCCAGCTCAACGAAATAGGCATACAATTACAAACAGAAACTCAAGTCACGATGATGAGCTTTCAAACGAAGTTAGAAGCTGCAATGTCTGTCATTGAACAACTAGCTAAACTGTTAAACACTTTAGCACAAAATATGCGCGGCGCAGGATAAATATAAAAAATAGGTAAGGGCACAATGATCGGGAAAATATTTCAGCGTAAAGCAACGGTAACTCAAAAAGAAAAAAATCAATTAGCTCATTCAATCGCTGCAAAACAAGCAAACGAAACGCATGCTAAAGCCAAAGCTCGTCTTATGAAAGACCACTTTGATTTTTACATTAAAAGTTGGCGCAATGATTTATTATCTTTATTAGAAGGTGCACTCAATTCCGATGAAAAAAAAATTGTTGTTCATGGAACTCAAGACGAATTATTAGCGTTTGTTAACAAACGTTTAGAAACAAAAGATTCTACTTATGTTATGAACAAGCTAAATGAAATTCATAGCGAATTGCGTCTTCTTGTTGAAATGCAACAAGAAGTGCAATCACCTAATTCTATAGCCTTTCACTATCACCTCGCTTGTCTTCATGAAGAAGTTGAATGTATGATGACAAATATGCTCGAGTTTTGCCAAAAATTTACTGTGACAATTGAAGAGGCGATTGAATCTTCTTTTCAAGAATACATTCAAGGCAAGATGAAAAGTAGTGACGCATCACAAACAATCATGCAAAAAGCATCAGTTGTTAAAGAAGCTTTATTGCATGAAGATGAACTCGAAAAAATGGTTAGCTTTGTTTATAACACTGTCGGCCCATTAGTTTGTGATGAACTTAAAACATTTACTAATATCTCAAAAAAAGCTGCAGAGTTTAATCCCTCAATGAATCAGCTGACGGAAGAGCAAAGAGTCGTTCCAAAAATCTTTAATGCTCAGCAGTATACTGATATGGCATCAAGGATTGAAAATTTTTCTAATAGTTTTCAAAAAGAAAATTTAAAAAGCCGTTTAAAATCAAGATTACAAGATTTGGTAGATGTTTGATTAGAATGCTGAAAATTGGTATTCTATTTGCATTATGCTAACACTTGTTTTATATCATACAGAATTAAGGGAAAAAGTCCCTTTTTCCCCTCAAGATGGTGCAACTGTCCGTCTCTATACATGTGGACCAACAGTTTATGATTTTGCACATATCGGAAACTTTCGCACCTACGTCTTTGAAGACATCTTAAGACGATCTTTAATTTTTGCAGGTTATGGCGTTAATCAAGTGATGAACCTCACTGATGTAGATGATAAAACCCTCAAGGGGGCCATAGCAAAAAATATATCGTTGGATGCTTTTACAAAGCCGTTTATCGATGCTTTCTTTGCAGATCTTGAAACACTTAATATCCAAAAAGCTGAGCACTATCCCGCAGCGACTCAATACATTCCCGATATGATTGCAATGATCGAGCAGCTTATGGAACAAGGTATCGCCTATAAAGGTGCCGATCAAAGTATCTACTTTTCAATTAAGAAATTTCCTGACTACGGTCGTTTATCACATCTTTGTTTGGAAGATCTCCAAGTCGGGGCGTCTCAACGAGTAGCCGCTGATGAATACGACAAAGAACACGCCTCTGATTTTGTTTTATGGAAAGCTTACGATCCGCAAAGAGATGGTAACATCTTTTGGGAAAGTCCTTTTGGAAAAGGACGACCTGGTTGGCACATTGAATGTTCAGCAATGGCAATAAAGTTACTTGGTAAAACAATAGATATACATGTTGGTGCAGTCGATAATATTTTCCCGCACCATGAAAATGAAATTGCTCAATCTGAAGCTTGCACACATCAAAATTTTGTTAAGCATTGGCTTCACTCTGAACATTTGATTGTCGATGGCAAAAAAATGTCTAAAAGTCTTGGTAACTTTTACACCTTACGTAATCTTTTGGACATTGGGTATACTGGTCGAGAAGTTCGTTACATGCTCTTGCAAACTCATTACCGCACCCAGCTCAATTTCACAATGCAAGGTCTTAATGCTGCTAAGTCATCGTTGAAAAGACTCGATGATTTCATCGATCGTCTCAATGGATATGCCGATACAGCTCAAGGATCATGTGTTTTTGCTGAAAGATTACACGTTTCGAAAAAACATTTTAAAGCAGCTATAGCAGACGATTTAAATATGCCAAGCGCATTGGCGGTTATTTTTGATTTGGTTCGTGAAGTCAACACAATATGTGATGATGGAAAAATGACGCGCATTGATGCGCAAAGTTGTTTAGAGCTTTTAAAAAGATTTGATTCCATTTTAGGTGTTCTTTTTCACGATAATGAAAAAGAAGTGCCTGAAGAAATTATGCAATTAGCTAAAAGGCGAGCAGATGCTCGTTTAGCTAAAGATTGGAAATTAGCCGATGAGATGCGCCAGCTGATCAGTGATAAGGGTTACCTTATCGAAGATAAGCAAGAAGGTGTGCGAATCACTAAAAAAGGGTAAATGATGTCTTTAGGTCGTACTAAAGAAGAAAGCTTTATGATTAAGTTAGCTGAGTTGACCCATTATCTTGACGATGGACCAACACCGATCGAATTTGTACGTATTGGTCAAGCTGTTGGCATTTCTGAAAAATCGGCCAAAAATGCAGTTAATATGTTAGCTCAAACTAATTTCGTTAAAAAAATAGGCACCAATGCTGTCACCTTGACACCCCAAGGAGAAAGGCTTGTGGCCTTTCTCCTCAAACAAGAAGATTAAGACTGTGGTTTCATTACTGGGAAATATAACACATCTCTAATCGATGTCGAATTAGTTAAAATCATCACTAAACGATCTATACCAATTCCAATACCAGCAGTTGGTGGTAATCCTTGGCAAATCGCTTCGATGAATTCTTCGTCTAAAGGATTTGCTTCTTCATCGCCTTCTTCTTTCTTACGAGCTTGATCTTCTAATAATTCACGTTGTAATACTGGATCATTAAGTTCTGTATAAGAATTGCAAATTTCATGATTTAAAATGTAACTCTCAAATCTTTCAACGAGACCTTTTTTGCGAGCTTCAGGATCACGGTGAGGTTTACATAGAGGAGTTGTTTCAATTGGATGATCAATGATGTGATGCGGTTGAATTAAATGTGGTTCAACAATTTCTTCAAATAGCATTGATATCAAATTGCCACGAGCCTTTTTACGCACTTCTTTTGGATCGACTGAGCATTCTTTACAAATATAATCAGCAATGGCTTCTGTCGTCATAGTGTCGACATCTAGCTTACCATAATGTTTGATACTATCGATCATCGTCATGCGAATCCATGGCGCTTTAACATCGACAATCACTTCGCTTCCATCAGAAAGTGTGTGAGCAATTTGTGTTGTGTTGTAAAGTTCCATAGCAAGCGTTTCGAATAGCTTTTCAACAAATGACATCATGTCATTGTAATCCCAATAAGAAGCGTAGGCTTCTAGCATCGTAAATTCAGGATTATGGTTTTTATCGATTCCTTCATTACGAAACACTTTACCCATTTCAAAAATACGATCCATACCACCGACAATGAGTTGTTTTAACGGTATTTCTAAAGAAATACGTAAAAACATCTCTTGTTTGTCTAATGCATTTAAAGTTGTTGTAAAGGGTTTAGCTGAAGCGCCACCATAACAGTTTTGCAAAGTAGGAGTTTCAACTTCCATAAAGCGATGTTGTAAAAAGTATCGACGTATACCTGCTAGTAACTGAGATCTTTGTAAGAATGTATTATACACAGGAGGATTACTTAAAAGATCGAGCCAGCGTTTACGGTAGCGCAATTCTTTATCAATGAGTCCAGCGTGTTTTTCAGGAAGTGGAAGTAATGTTTTGCAAAGTAGTTGCACGTCTTTAGCGTAAAGTGTCAATTCACCGCGTTGCGTGCGGAACAAATGTCCTTCAACTCCTAAAAAGTCTCCTAGATCACATTTTTTTTCTAAGAATTTTAAAGCTGTTTCTTCACCATTTGGATCTAAGCCGACAACTTTTGTAAGCTCTCTATTAAACATCACCTGTATTCTTGCATTACCTTCTTGCAATTGAGCAAAAATGTTTTTACCCATAGCACGAAATAATACCAGACGACCGACAACTGATGTTAATGGTGTTGTGCCTTCTGCTGCTGCATGTGAATCAGCTAATTCTTCTTTATCATATTGCTTGAGTACGGCATCGATGAGTTGCTTGGGCTCGTACTTAGCAGGATAAGGATCGATTCCCATTTCCTTAATTTCTTCGAGCTTACGACTGCGGTTGCGGAATTCTTCGTGATGATGGTATTCAGGCTTTTCAATCATACTGTTAATACTTTGTATGGTTAGGACAATAAAGTTTATATTGTAATAGGTTTTAAAATTCTTTAGAAGTTCAAAAAAGTGTTTTTTTGAACTAAATCATTAAAAGTTTTTTAAAAAAAAGTTGAAGTGGGATCAATATCAACGGACCAGTGAATATGTTTTTGTTTCATATGTTCTTCCACAATAGGGGAGAGTTTTTGATTCAAAAAATAAACACTAGGACCTCTGACAAGAAATTGAAAGCGGAAGCGGTTTTTAACACGTGCATGGCCAGATGGTATTACCGGATGTAAATGAAAAGCATCTGGTAATCCCTTCATTAGTTCATTTCTCACTTGATTGGCTATGATTTCGACTTCGTTTGGATCTTCTCCACTAAAATTAAACTTTATTAAATGGGAAAAGGGGGGATAACCAAATGCTTGACGCACACCAATTTCTTCGGAATAAAATGTATTATAGTCTTGGTTAGATGCATGCAAAATTGTGGGATTATCAGGAAGGCAGGTTTGAATAATAACTTCACCTTTAATGCAGCCGCGGCCCGCTCGACCTGCTACTTGAGTAATCAATTGAAAGACAGTTTCAGAAGCCCTGAAATCAGGAAGGTTTAAACTCCCATCACAATTGATCACACCAACTAAACTAACCGATGGGAAGTGTAGTCCTTTAGCAATCATTTGAGTGCCGATCAACACATCGGCTTTACCCGTTCTAAAGTCTCTAAGTAATCTTTCGTGTGACCCTTTATGCTTTGTTGTGTCGGCATCGATACGCAGAGTTTTAATATCTGGCAAAATAGCGTGTAAGGCACGCTCAATTTGCTCAGTACCCACACCTTTAAATTTTAAAGTTTGATCACTTTGACATTCAGTACATCTTTTAGGTGGTGGGCAAAGTTGATAACCACATAAGTGACAGGCGAGATGATGATCACCCAAATGATAAGTTAAACTAACATCGCAGTTTGGGCATCCAGTAACGTGACCGCAAGTTTGACACATCTGAGTTGTGTGGTAACCACGCCTATTTAAAAAAACAATGGCTTGCTCACCACGACCCATTCTTTGTTTTAGACCTTCGATGAGGTCTTCAGAAAAAGAAGTATAACCTGAATGCTTATCATACTCTTTTTTCATATCGATGATTTTTACATCGGGAAGAGTGGCACTCGATGGTCTTTGGGTGAGCAAGCTCAGAACATATTTGCCTTGAGTTGCATTGTAATAACTCTCAAGGCTTGGTGTAGCACTGCCTAAAACAACGCACGCTTTGTTTATCATACCACGCATGACGGCCACATCACGTGCATGATAATGGGGCATCTCTTCAGATTGCTTATAAGAATTTTCATGCTCTTCATCGACAATGATAAGACCTAAATTTTGTGCAGGACAAAAAACAGCTGATCTTGCGCCTACCACGATTTGCGCTTTTCCAGACCTAATATTGTGCCACTCATCAAATCGTTCACCATCGCTTAAGCGATGATGTAAAATAGCAATTTTTTCTTTGAAGCGACTGCGGAAGCGTTCAACAGTTTGTGATGTCAGTGAAATTTCTGGCACCAACATGATCGTTGATTTTTTTTGTTTTAAAGCCAATTCAATAGCTTGCAAGTAAACTTCTGTTTTACCGCTACCTGTAATTCCAAAAAGAAGATGAGTTTGAAAAGTATCTTGTTCAAGTGTTTGATGTATTTTTTTTAGAGATTCAGCTTGTTCGTCATTGAGTTTTTTTGGTTTGGTTGCAAAGAATTCTTGATCCAATAGGGGGGAGCGATCTTGTTGAACAAGGTCGACTGCAATGATCCCTTTTTTAACCAAGGTATCGACAGGACTTTTTGAAACGTCTGCTTTTTCTAACAGCTCTGTTAGCAAAATGCCTTTGGTCACAAGCAACATCACATCTAAAACTTTAGCTTGCTCGGAGTGTTTATTGCGAATCGCTATGCAATATTCTTTAATCTTTTCGCGCGTTAAAACGCGCGAAACAAAGAGTTGCTGCTTGTGTTGCATGTCATTGCGAATACTCGAGGGCAACATGATGCGAAAAACTTGGCGCAATGGCGCTAAATAATATTTAGCAATCCATAATCCTAGTTCAAATAAATCTTCTGTAATTAAATGTGTATTGCCAAGGACACGATGGACTGGAAGTACTTTTGGGTACGATGGTTCTGTCTTAACAGATGCAACATATCCTTTACGCATAAAGCCGCGAACAGGCACTTCGATGAGACAGCCTTTAGTAACTGTAGATTCCAGTTCTTCTGGTATGCCGTAGTCTAATTGCTTATTGATCGATAATTCTAAAATAACTGATGCGAACAAGCGGTAAGTTTTTACTGGAGCAGATAACAAAGAGTGCTCCACAATGAGGCCTTTAATGACGGTTGTTGTAAATAGAGTGCGAAGTCTGGAACGATTAATAAAGGAGTTGTTCCTAAGAAGGGTCCTTTATTTCCACTTTTTTCTTTATAGACTAAAGCCAGTTCCGGATATCTAATCATTGCAGATTCCGCCGCAATATAGAGCTTTTTATCAGGTATTTCCAAAACGTTTTGCCAGGCATTTTTGGTTTGCATTTCTTGTGCATCGATTAAATCGCAGGGATAAAAATGCAAAGTTATAGCTTGAGCTACTTGTGCTAAAAAACTTTTAGTAGCCGGTGTATCGTTACTCGAAATAATCACAACAGGTGCTAGTTTCTTATCATGCTTCCAATCTTCTCTAATTTTTATAGCTAATGCATCGCTTAATGGCTCTGCCACATAAGCGATGGAACTTATCGTTTGAATCCATGTCTTTACATCTTCAAATGAATCGATAGGTGCTGATTTTAATGGCTCTAAACCCAAAGGATCTTTTTTATGTTCTGGTGCAACTTCGCTATTAATAGATTTTTTTTCTTCAGCTATCAGTTTTGGAGTGGGAGCTTGTGGGAGAGTTGGTGTAGGTAGGGGAGCGTATACAGGTTTGGTTGGAGCTTGGGTCGGCTTAATGGTGAGAGTATTTTGAGTCGGATTTTCTTGAGCAGTAATTTTTTTTGGGTGATCTTGTAATAAAAAAGTCAGAGTCTCTTTGACTAAAGCTGTAAGGTCTGCTTTAAAAGATGTTTCCGTCACTTTTATTAGCCTCCTAAAACAGCCATCTTTTGATTAATATTAGTGAGTAGATGATGAAAACCGCGTTTTGAATATTGACGTATTAAAAACTCTTTCACTTCTAATGCGCCGCCAGGATACATCTGTTCAAAAATATTTGATAAGAAAGATGATTGATACAAAGAGTCTAAAGATTCGCGATGATTAAGTATGAAATACAAAACGTTTTCATCGTGACGATAATCTAAAGTGATTGGAATAATCAATCTTGAAGCCTTACTGATGTTATCAATAATTTTATCTAAAAGAGAAAATAGTATTGTTAAATCTCCATGCAATGGTCTTTTGGCCACCAATTCTTGGTGGATGCAGATAGTCGTTTCACGACTTTCTTGGGCACTATGAAATGCTTTACGCACACACGCATTCATTTCTGCAGTTTCCTTCTTGTGACCAGGGCACAAATGAGCAAATAAATAGCAGTAGTGATGCAGTTTATTTAAACAGCCTCGATCTGTACTCCACGGAAAATGTGGCTCATTTATGACTGCCTTACCAGTTAAATGCGTAATTGCTTGGTAAAGGTTTGTTAAAACTAATGGAAGCTCTTGTGTTTGTTCGAAATTTAATAATGCATCACCTTCTATTTCACCGACTAAGTGTTCAATGTGTTGAACAACCTTAAAGACAGTGAGAAACTCTCTCAGCAGAAACTGAAAAAGGAGGCCGTGGCTTTGGCAATAAATATTAAGATTTGTCGAAGTGTGTTTTTCCACAGTTGCAGTATTTCCAAGCATGATCGATTTGAAATTCAGTCTAACTTTGCATTTGAGTTTACCAAACTTGAACCAATGAGTGCAACAGACTCTCATTTTTCTGTAAAAAAGAGTCTTTCCAGTAGTAGTTATCTAAAAGAGTCAGGTCCTTATTCCCCATTAGATAATGGGCAATATATAGGGCCTCAACGGATGCTAGGCCACTTTCTGGATCAGTACAACCTGTTTGCTGACGAGGATATGCTGTAACAAAACCTTTGGGCAGTGAACGTTTATGGATACAAACATTTTGTATAGCTTGTTCCATTTTTTCAGCCAGTTTCCACGTTCCATCGATTAAAAAAAGGCCATATTCAGAATCCTTAGGGCTAAGTTCTTGTGCGCCGAGTGTTAAAACGACATAGTGATTAAGTGATGGAAGTTCTTGATTTAGAGGATAGGAATAAAACTTATAATCTTCTCTTATTTCAAGACCGCGCAAAGAACATTTTTTTAAATTCTCTTTGCGATGACGTAAAATCAAAGTAGGTAGAAATATATTCATTTTGTTAGCATTTATTTTAAATTAAAAAAAATTTACTATATCTATTTTAGAGCACCAAGACAAAAAACAACAACGAGAAGAAAAATGAAAAAAACAATCACTTACTTATCTCTAATTTGCGCACTCTTTGTGCAATTAGCGCTATTTGCAGACGATGGTAGTAATTCGATTAATTGGTATACGAATTATGAAAATGCATTGGCTGATGCGCAAAAAAACAATAAACCTATATTTATCCTTTTTGAAGGATCCGACTGGTGTTATTGGTGTCAAAAACTCGATAAAGAAGTTTTAAACACTACCCAGTTTGCAAACATGATGGCAGACAAAATGGTCTTTGTAAAAATGGATTTTCCAATGAAAAATCCATTGCCACAAGACCAAGCTGAATACAACGATCAGATCCGTACAAAATTCGGTGTTGAAGGCTATCCAAGTGTTGTCATTTTGAATTCAAACGGCAATCGCTTAGCTAACATGGGTTACATGCCAGGTGGAGCTGCTAATTATGCAGATCACGTGATGGCAGTGATCAATAATCGTTAAGGCGGACAATTCCACTGAGATATGTGCAGCAGCTCTTTGGGGATTTCAAATAGAAATCTCGAAGGGCGGCTGGGCATATCTTTACCAACGCGTTTGCGTTGTTTTGCCATGCTAAGCGTCAAATACCGTTTAGCGCGGGTAATAGCAACGTACATCAAACGTCTCTCTTCTTCGATTCCAGTTTCTTTCAAGCTTTTTTCATGGGGTATGATATGATCTTCTAATCCAATTAAAAAGCAGGCTTTAAATTCTAATCCCTTAGCGCTGTGGAATGTCATTAAAGTGACTTTTTCTTCTTGGATATTCTTTTCTTGTCTAAATGGTTTATCTTGTCCCAAAGGCGTTGTTGTTAAAAAATCGTGTAGTGAAATGTCTTGCGGTCTTAATTCTTTATGAAGATTGTCTTCGTAATCACCAATTGCCGATACAAATTCTTCGACGTTTTCCCATTTAAAGGCGCGCATTTTTTCGCTTTTAACTTCTTCGTGAATCGATCGTTTGAAGTCAACGCGTTCAATCAGCCATTTAACTGATTCTCTTAAATTTCCATTCTCAAATTTTTGTTTGGCTTCGCTCATAAGATTAGAAAATTGTTCTAATGCTTTTTGTGAGCGATCAGTAAGCTCAAGTGTGTTATTTAAAATCTGCCTTTGTAATACTTGCCATAGAGGAATGCCTTCTTGCCGATTAAGCGATGTCAGTTTATCCAGCGTCTCTTCACCAATACCGCGTCTTGGGAGATTGATAATTCTTAATAGGGCTTCTTGATCAAATGGATTTAATATCACGCGAAGATAAGCCATAATATCTTTTACTTCGCGGCGCTCGTAGTACTCTTCACCACCAAAAATTTGGTAGGGCACACCTTGGATCCATCGATCCCCATTTTTCCAAGTTTTTTTTAAAAGTGCCATTTCAATTTGTCTTGAAAGGCTATTGGAGCGATAAAGTATTGCGATATCTTTCCATGACAAATTCTTACTTTCCTTCAATTTAACAATACGATCAGCTACAGCTTGGGCTTCATCGATTTCTGTCGGAGCATGAAAGACTTCTAAGCTTTCGCCACCTTCAATTGCACTCCATAACTCTTTATCACGACGCATTTTATTATTTTTAATCACAGCGTTAGCGGCGTTTAAAATTGTATTAGTTGATCGATAGTTTTGTTGGAGTTTGATAACGCAAGCTTTATCAAACTCCAAAATATTGCGTACTTCAGCACCTCGCCATCCGTAAATTGATTGATCATCATCTCCCACAACACATAAGTTATTGTGTTTGTTAGATAGGTGAGCAGCTAATTGATATTGAACGGGATTGGTATCTTGATATTCATCAATCATCAAATAACGAAAACGATTTTGATATTCGTCTAAAATATGAGGCTTCTTCATGAAAAGTTCGACTGTCAAACATAACAAATTATCAAAGTCGACAGCGTTGTATGCTCTCAAAGAGTCTTGCAATCTTTTATGTACGTCTTTAGTAAATTGGTCGTGCCACTGATCATTGACAGGAGAGTTTTCGTCAAACACACCCTGACTACGCGCTTTTGAAATCGCATTGATAGTTGGGGATAAAGAAGGCATAACACTTTCGTGCTCGAGTAAAGTACGACTAATTTGAGTAATTAAGCGGTGAATGTCATGAGCGTCATAGAGACTAAAGTGTTTAGTATAACCTAAATGCTGGATGTCTTTTCTTAAAACCATTAGACAAAAGCTGTGAAAAGTGCACAGAGTTATTTTTTTTGAGCGCTCTTCTCCTAATAATTTAGCCATGCGTCTTCGCATTTCAGCAGCAGCTTTATTAGTGAATGTTAAACCAAGTATTTCTTCTGGTTTGGCAATACCTGAGTGCACCAAATGCGCCATGCGCATTGTTAAGACAAGCGTCTTGCCGCAACCGGCGCCTGCTAAAATGAGAACACGGCCTTGTACGGTTTCTGCAGCTTTTCTTTGTTCTGGATTAAGTGTGTTGAGACTGGAGGAGTTTGTCATCAGATGCGCTGCGTCCTTTCAAAGTGGTGACCAAGTGCTGTAATTCTAAAGAGATATCCTCTAAAGATGCGGTTTCCGACATATTGCGCGGTTTTACCACAATATCTAAATGAGAGGGAAGGGAATGTTGTAGATGGCGAAAAGCCTCACGAACAAGGCGTTTAAAGCGGTTGCGCTCATGCGCTTTGCCAAATCGCCTTGTAACTGTAATTCCCAGACGCGGGTTGATGCGATAGGATTTTTGTATCGTAATGAGTAAAAACTTTCCCATGCGAGAAGGACCATGGCGTGTAACGCGATGAAATTCCCGCCTTTTTCGCAATCTAAGCGATTTGGGAAAGTTATGGGACATTAAGCTGCAAGAGCCCAGCGTCCTTGGCGACGGCGACGATTAATAATCTTGCGACCATCTTTTGTACTCATGCGCTTTAAAAAACCACATTCGCGTGAGCGGCGTCTTTTACTGGGTTGGTAGGTGCGTTTCATGATCAAAACCTTATTATTTAGTCACTTATAATAGTTATTGCTTAGCTAAGTGAATGTCTAGCAAAGCCAAGATAGGCGATCATAAACGAAACTTGGATATCTGGCAATAATCCTTTAATGGCAAAGAATGTTAAAAGTTAATAAAATAAATATTATAATAAATGCTAAGATAGTATGAGATAGTTAATAAAGAGGCTGCTTTGGATTATAATATCGGCAATTCTTATTATCGATTAGTTTCAAAACCAGTTTGGACTAAAACATATTTTCCAAACTATGAGACCTTGGAACAAGGCGCCCTTTTGTTATTAGACCGCCTTGGTCAATTCCATCATTTATTCAAAAGACATAACTATCAAAAGTCCCAAGCCTTATCCGCTTGTGGATTTTTAAGCGCTTTTCAAGAATTTTGTGCTTTTTCTATAGGTCGGTTGGAGACTGAAGACTGCCAATTACTCCAGCTTTTGTGTAACCATCTTTGTGCAAATGCCTCATCATGCGAGGATTTAATTTACGACTTAGATCTGGTTAAGGTGTGCCTTCAGGAGCTGAGTGTACCCCCATCTGAAAAATAGCGATTGAAAAGTATTCGGGCTTACTTTATCTTCATTCCTTTGCTAATTATATATTAAAAGATTGACTCAAAGAGGATGGAATGAAAGTCCGTGCTTCGATCAAAGCGGATAAATCCAAGGGCGACATCGTTGTTCGTCGTAAAGGGGTTGTCTACGTAATCAATAAAAAAGATCCAAACCGCAAGCAGCGCCAAAAAGGCCCTGCGCGTAAAAAATAGCAGTAGGGAAATTACGATATGGCTAAAAAATCTTCTGTTGCTAAGCAGAAACGCCGTGAAATGTTGGTGAAACGTAATTGGGATAAACGCCAATTGCTAAAGCAAACAGCAGCGAATCTTGATCTTTCTGATGAAGAACGCCTAAGTGCTCGTACTGCTTTAGATAAAATGTCTCCTAACACGTCAAAGGTTCGTTTACGCAATCGTTGCCAATTAACCGGAAGATCTCGCGGTTTCTTGCGTAAATTTAAACTTTCTCGTCTTTGCTTCCGCGAACTTGCCTCTATGGGTATGGTTCCTGGTGTCACAAAGGCAAGCTGGTAAGATCATTAAGACGCCTTTCAGGCGTCTTTAATATTCTTTAGGATAATTTAATTCTTCTTGTAGTGCTGCAAGTGTATCAACACGTTGCCAGTCTGACATGCCTTCTGTCCAGACGTAAGTTTGGTCATTAACTTTGTCATTTTGGCAGGCATCATAAAGTTGTAAGAATCCCATTGGTCCTTGAATGGCATGGGAATCGTCTAAAAAATACCAATTCTTTTCTCTAATACCTTCATCATGAATGACAACAACGTCATCGATGATAATAGGTTCAACTACTGGATAACTGTGACTTGCGGTCACGAGTTGTTCTTTTAATGCTTCCTTCTTTAAGCGCGGCATTATTAAAAGTGCTGCCAAGCCAAAAAGTCCGAACATTAATCCTATCCAAAACCATACTATTGAACGTCTACCTCTTCCTTTAGCTAAATAACCACATAATAGGCCAATGCCGAATAGTATTATAAAGGTTAAGAAGGGATTGATTTGATCCATATTTTTTACTCTTTAAATTTAAAATTGGGCTTTTCACTTTCTCTAAATCTATTTTCTATTTTATAATAGATATTTCCTTAAAGTGAGAAAGAAAAAAGATTAAAAACTTTTTTTAAGCAAACGATGTTAATAGGAGAAAATTGAATGCCCTCTCAGCGCACTAAAGTCGATCCTAAAGAATTTGAGTTACCAGATACTGTTTTAGTTAGTAACATTGAAACTCGGGTTTTTCATTCTATTGTACTACAATGCTTATCTAAAATCGATGGAATTGCTTTATTAGAAAATACTTTAATTGACGATTTGTTAGGTCGAGATGAAGTAGAAAGTATTAAAGGAATCGACGTCGAACAAGAAGATATAAGCCATGCAATTAGCGTTAAAGTTGAAATTAACGTTGCTTATGGTCTGTCGCTTCCTAAAAAAGCTGAGGAAATTCAATTTAAAATCATTGAAGAGATTACAAACCTAACTGGATTACATGTGTCATCTGTTTATGTTGTCTTTAAAAATATGATCCAAATTGAGTCTCGTCCATATTTAATGCCAAAAGATAAAGAATCCAAATCTGGTGAAAGTCAGTATAGTGATGATTTTTAAGGGGATATCATTTGATGCGTAGCCAAAGCATTGTCTTTACTCTGACTAACCTGTGTTTTATCGTTTTGTTGATTGCATCTGGCGTATTCTTTTTTGTTTTACCAAAAATTCCTCATTTTACTGACATTGCTATTTCTTTTTTACTAGGTAAATCCTGGATTTTACATACGACCGGGGCAGGACTTTGTACTTTAGGTATGATCTTATTGGCAACTTTATATCGTACGGGCCGTAGTCGTTATTACAATATTCGTATGGGAAAGCGACAAATTGATGTGACTGAAGTCGTTGTCCAAAAAATTATTGGCCGTTATTGGAAAAAACGTTTTCCTGGTCAAGAAGTGCATACCGAGATTTTAATCAAACGTAACAGCATTCATATTATTGCAGAACTTCCGGCTTTTCCTTA
This sequence comes from Parachlamydiales bacterium, assembly GCA_016463375.1. Lineage (GTDB taxonomy): Bacteria > Chlamydiota > Chlamydiia > Chlamydiales > JAEMRK01 > JAEMRK01. The sequence goes on from JAEMRK010000010.1 coordinate 30,233, forward strand.
TGGTGAGCAAAAAAATATCTTAGAAAAAATTGAGACAGATTTAGAACAAATTCTAGAAGATACACTTGGGTATCATCAAGAATTTGTGTTGAATGTGAGCTTCCAGGCGGTTTAAGTCTCAGACTTTTGCCATTCTAATAATTGATCCACATCCCTATAAGATAATCCTTGCACTCGTTCAAGTTCTTCTTGAGGCGCTTTTTTCAAGCGTTTGGCACTACCAAAATAACTTAATAATAGTTTTTGTTTAACAGGGCCTATTCCTGGAATGTCGGCAAGTGTTGTGACAATTGTTTTCTTTTTTCGTTGTTTACGCTGAAATGTGATAGCAAAGCGATGGGCTTCATCGCGTATTTGTTGAAGTAAAAATAACAATGAAGAATTAGAACGCAAAATGACTGGATCTTTTGTATTTCTTAAGAAAATGCGCTCTTGTGTGGCCCCACGATCGTGACGCCCTTGATCTTTTGCAAGTGCAATAATATCGACAGTAGAAATATCTAAACTCTCTAAAACTTTAACAGCTGTAGATAATTGACCCTTACCACCATCAACAATGATACAATCGGGTAAATTATTCGATTGTTTTGCTTTTCCATAGCGTCTAGTTAGCACTTCATTCATAGCACCGTAATCATCGGAGGGATCAGCAGATCGTAAATGATAGGTACGATATGATTTACCGTTTTTGATGCCATCTTCGAAGACAACCATAGATGCAACAGGAATTGTGCCGCTCAAATGGGAATTATCGAAGCACTCAATTTTTTTAGGAAAATTGGTTAATCGAAGCTTTTCTTGCATTTCCAAAAGAACTTTTTCGCGACTTGTCTTGTCATCTTTTTCTTTTTCATAAGATGTTTTAGCATTTGTATTTGCTAGATCACTTAAGTGCCGTTTATCACCTTTTTGAGGATTAAGGATATGCAGTTTTCTTGTTGCATTCTCATTCAATACATCTTCAATTTGTTTTACCGATTCAATCGATACAGGAACCAGAATCTCTTGAGGCAACTCCCTACCTACGCCATAAAACTGGAGCAAGAATGATGCAAGTAACTCATCATCTTCTTCCACTGTTTTGGTGAACGTAAACTGTCTAGAGCCGATAAGTTTTCCGTTACGAATAAACAATAATGTTAGATAGGCATCGTCACCATGGCGGTAGATACCGATGGCATCGGTATCTGCTCTTGTTGCTTTTTCAACACGCTGCTCCTCTAGAGTGAGCTCAATTTGTTTAATAGTGCGCAATATTCCAGCTGCTTCTTCAAATGCTAGATTTTCAGAAGCTGATTCCATCTGAGCGTAAAGTGTTTTTAAGACACCTTTATCATTTCCACGAAGAAATTGAACGGTGTTTTTAACAAGTCTGTCGTAGCCTTCTTTGGTACAAAGATTGACGCAAGGAGCGACACAGCGTTTCATTTGGTGCAAAATACACGGTCTTTTGCGAATAGATAGTTCTCTGTCGGAACAAGAGCGTAGAGGAAATAATTTTTTAATTAATTCTAAAGTTTTGCGTGCAGCATAAGCGTTAATATAAGGTCCAAAATATAATCCATCTGTTGGCGGTTTACCCTTTATACGAACGAGTTGCACCATCGGCCAGTTATGTTTTGTATTAATTTTTAAGCTGATATAGGTTTTATCGTCTTTGAGTAAGGCGTTGTAATTGGGTTGATGCTTTTTAATGAGATTGCTTTCTAAGAAAAGAGCTTCTTTTTCCGATGTAACAACAATAGTTTCAATACTTTCTATTTTAGCAACAAGATAGGGGATTACAGGTCTTGAATCTCTTCCGGGTACAAAATATTGTTTGATACGTTGTTTTAAAACTTTAGCTTTACCGATGTAGATTACATCACCCTTTTTATCTCGCATGAGATAAACACCGGGCTTTGTAGGGAATAGATCGAGTTTTTTAACATCAAATGGCATTAGTTAGGCCTGCTAAGTAACTTTCTAAGCGTTTATTCCAGCCAGATAACCAGCGTTTTTCATTGCGTTCAGGAGGAGAGTTTTCAACGCGTTGATTTAGCACGTGTTTTGCAGCTAAAACAAAATCAGCAACTGCGCCAGAACCCGAGCTTGAAGATAAATTATTCATAGTTTGTAAAACTTGTAAAAGTCCCCACCCATTACCGCCATAACGCTCATCAGTTGATATGCCAGTGCCTTTAAAATTGACGTAGTCAATAAGAGCGAATACACCTTGGGGAGTCGATGCTAAACGCTCAATTTGTTGATGGATTCTTGCCCTATTTTTTGCATCGCAACTTTTTTCAATATCAAGAAGTGACTGATCAAATTGCTCAAGAATAAACGCTGTTTGCAACTCAATTGTTTCTTTTAGAAGAGATCTTAACTGCACCATCTTTTCACTATTAAGATCATCTTGAAATTCCTGTCTGGAATTCCATGGGCACGCTAAATCTTTTTGCAACCATTCCGGAATGGTGGCCCCTTTATTTTGAAGATAGATAACCAGGCTTGGGAAAGTTTCAATGAAGCGTTGTTTTTTAGATTGGGGAAACCATATAAAATGTCCGATCCCCATTGAAGCAAATTCTTCACCTTGATTCCATGATGTCAATCCTTTGATAGTCATTGCGCATTCGTTTTGCCAAATGCGGTTACCAATAGATTGCATCTCAGTTGGTGACAGTGTTGGAAAAAAAGATAAGATCAAAGCGACAAGTAATGTCATGATGATACCGATTCACTCAAAGTTTTAAGACTCTCCAATGCTATTTTTTCCGTATCGAAAACTTTAAAAACACGGTTAAGTCTTGTTTGTTCAAAGATACTATCAACTTGATGCTGAAACTCACAAAAGTAAATTTCACCTATTCGGTCGAGTAATTTTAGGATCGAGATAAAGACTCCAAGGCCTGAGCTGTCAATGAATTCAACATTTTGCAGATTAAAAAGGATATGATTATGACCTTGATTAATGGCATTCACGCAGTAGTTTTTCAAGTCACGTCTATTATCTTCATCAAAGCGTTGTTCAAGGGGAGTTAATATGAGAATTTGTCCTTGAGATCGAGAGTCGATATCCATTCGTAATTCCTATCAGTTATTTAATTAAAGCTTTCCAATCCATCAATTTTTGCAAAGCCTGCAATGGTGAGAGTTGATTAGGGTCAATTTTTTTTAAGTCGTCAACAATCGGTGCATTAACGTCTTTGACCTCTTGTTGAAACAATAGCATTTGATTGGTATTTTTAGTCTTCTTAACAGGTTTAATCGGCACTTCTACATCTTGGATAAACACTTCTTTACGGTTAGCATTTTCTTCAAGGTGTTGCAGAATTTCTTTAGCTCTATGAAGCATTTCTTGGGGCATGCCAGCAAGTCTTGCTACATGTATACCGTAACTTTTATCAGTTCCACCTCGTACAATTTTGTGCATAAAGACAATCTCATCGTTGACTTCTTCAACAGCAATTGTGTAATTGACAGCACCTCGAATTTTTTCTTCGAGTTTTGTGAGTTCCCAATAATGGGTGGCAAAAAGGGTTTTGGCCTTTTTGCCATCCATTGTTAGTAAATATTCAGCTACGGCCCATGCAATTGATATGCCATCATATGTACTTGTACCTCGACCGATTTCATCGAGTATGACCAATGATCTATCTGTTGCATTATGTAATATATTTGCCGTTTCGCTCATCTCAACCATAAAGGTTGATTGACCGCGTGACAAATCATCGCTAGCACCAATACGAGTAAATATTTTATCAACAAGACCAATTTTGGCTTCTTTTGCCGGAACAAAAGATCCGATGTGCGCCATAAGAGTAATCAATGCGACTTGACGGATGTATGTGGATTTACCAGCCATATTTGGGCCGGTTAAAAGAAGAAGGCGATTATCTTTATTATCGAGCATTGCATCATTAGGTGTAAAAGAACGACCTAAAATGCATGCTTCGATAACAGGATGCCGCCCTTCAATAATTGATAAGCGGTGAGACTCATCAACTTGTGGACAAACGTACTGCCACTCTTTAGCAACTTTTGCAAAACTCAGTAAGCAGTCAATTGTAGCAATTGCTTTTGCTGTTTGTTGAACAGCGTCTGCATAACCATTAACTTTAAGGCGGAGCTCATTAAATAATTCTGTCTCTAGACGTTCTAAACGATCTTCGGCAGTCAATACTTTATCTTCGTACTCTTTCAATGTCGGTGTGATATAACGCTCTGTGTTGACAAGTGTTTGGCGTCTGGTAAATGTTTCAGGCATTCTGTCAGCTTGACCTTTACTTACTTCGATGTAGTAGCCAAATGCACCAGTAAAACCAACACGAAGTGTTTTAATGCCTGTCATTTCTCTGAGTTGCACTTGGTATTCTGCAATCCATGTTTTCCCATTGCGTGCAAGTTGTCTCAAAGAATCCAGCTCTGGGTGGAATCCATCTCTAAAGACTTGTCCATCTCCAACGCGAAGAGGTGGGTCTTCAACAAGTGATGTTTCAATCAGTTTTATCAATGCTGACAAATCGACTAACTCATCACACTGCTCATTAAGTAAAAAAGCGGTCAAGCCCTTTAGACATATCTTGAGCAGTGGAACTTGAGCCAATGAAAGTTGCAATGCGATTAAATCGCGAGCTGATGCATAACCTGTACTAATCTTCATCATCAGGCGTTCTAAATCTCGGATCTTATCGAGCAAATCACAGATGTAATTCCATTCATGATTCAGTGTCATGAAATTAGCAACTGCATTTTGCCGTTTGCTAATTTCATTAACAGACGAGAGGGGTTGCAATAACCATTTGCGCATCATACGAGCGCCCATGGGCGTAGATGTTGAATCTAATACACCGAGTAAAGTATTGCGTTTTGAACCGTCTTGTAAAGATTCTGTAATTTCTAAATTTTTAAGGGTTGTGCGATCGAGATTTAAAAATTGATTAGGATTGTAAGGAGTAATTTGTCTTATGTGATTTGTCGATAATGAGAGATGATCACGAGCATATGCCAATAATGCCCCTGCAGATTGAACAGCGGATGTCATTCCTTTCATGCCAAAACCATCGAGGCTGTGCACTTGGAAATGAGATATCAAAATAGGGTAGGCGGCGTCGTAATCAAATGTCCATTCAGGCTGTGTACTTAATAAAAAAGGGAATGATAATTTTAGATCTTCAAAAAGTCCCTTGTTCTTTTCAGCCCATTTCTCACCAACTAAAAATTCAGAAGGTCTAATGCGGTAGATTTCGCTCATGAGCTCTTTTTGATCTTCAAGCTCCATGACACGGAATTCACCAGTTGATAAATCAAGAAGTGCTAATCCGAAATGTGTTCCTGATTGACTCACGCTAATAAAGTAATTATTTTGTTTGTCATTAAGCAGGGATGAGGAAACTAAAGATCCCGGCGTGATGATACGAACAATTTCTCGTTTGACTAAGCCTTTTGCTAATTTTGGATCTTCTGTTTGTTCGGCTATCGCCACTCGATAGCCTTTACTCACCAGTCGATCGATATAATTGTCAGCTGAATGATGGGGCATTCCGCTCATAGGAATGCCTTGACGTTTTGTCAGCGTTAAATCAACCTCTTTAGAAAGAATGGCAGCATCTTCATAGAAAGCTTCATAAAAGTCGCCCATGCGAAATAGCAAAACAGCATCTTTAGATTTATCTTTACATGATTGCCACTGGGCCATCATAGGCGTTACTTTTTGAAGCGTCTCCGCAGAATCACAATGCATAACTTTAAAAATTAAGAATTATTAAGACAGCAGATTGTATCAGGAAGAAAGAGGATTTAGAAAGGAAAAAAAATTCCAAGAATTAGATGGTGGATTTGGCTTTTCAAGAACATTTGCAGAATTGTTTAAAAAATTTTCATCAGGTGTGTAAATAACTGGGTTAAATTTTTCATTTGAATTTGCTAATTCGCTTGTGGAATTAATTAGCATTTGAAGATTCAAATCACTAAGAGTTAAAGAGTTTTCGCTAGTTTCTTTTTTTTGTTCTGAAACAAAGTTTTTAATTCGACTTTTTTCCAATAAAAATTGCTGGGATGTTAGTTCATCATGGTTAGATGTTTCAGTATCAACTGTAAGTTCCGAACTCATCCTTCTGAGTTTACATATTGAATAATCAAGACTACCATCCAAATTTTGGGACTTTTCGTTTAATAATTGTACTGAAGTTAATTTCTTATCATTCGATAAATTAGTATGATTAAGAATTTTTTCTTTCTTTGATAATATTTTAGAATCTGTATTACCATAACTTTCACTTGCATTTTCAGAGCTTTTAACGAGGTAATTTGTATTAGACTTACTTCTTTCCTTTAATAAATTTGAAATTTCTACATTTATTTTATTCCTGTTTATAGGAATAAAAGAGTTTGCATTGTTGAACTTATCCATTTCAACTGTAATTTCATAGCTCCTCCTTCTGAGTCTGCAAATTGTAGAATCAAGATTTGCTTCTAAATTTTGAGCGTTTTCGACCATCAATCCCTCTGATGTTATTTGGTCATTGTTTGATGAATTTGTATCATCAAAAATAGTCTCTTTGATATTTAATATTTTAGAATCTGTATTATCATGGTTTTTTATCGCTTTTTCAGTGCTTCCATTGAGATTAGAAATATTATATTCCGTTCTTTGAGTAGAACTTTTTTCCTTTAATAAATGTAAAAATTCAGCACTTATCTTATTCGTCTTAGAAAAGCTACTACCGTGACTTTCATCTAAAAAGTTGGTATTATTTTTGAGAGTATCAATTGGATTGTAGTCTTGGTAGTAAGAGGGTGGCCATTGATGTTTTATTACTTGGGGATATGACATTAGATTCACTTAAATAAGAGTGGCAAAAGAAAACTTTTGCCACGAGAATTAATTTATTTCCACCAAATAAAGGAAGGTAACCACGACTTAGTTGCAGGTGTAGCCGGTTTAATTGCATCTATTGTTTCATTAGATAAACTAGCTTCATTAAGTTTTTTAGCCTCTTCAAGTTTTTTGTTCTCTTCTATTTTTTTAGCTTCTTTAAGTTTTTTCTTTTCGAGTTTTTTAGCTTCTTCTTGTTTCAACATTTCAAGCTTTTCAGCTTCCCATAGTTTTTTCTTTTCAGCATTCGCAGCTTTAGTTTCTTTAAAAGCTTTATCCCTTGCGGCTTTTTTCAGCGCTAATTTTTCTGCTCGAGTAAGTATTTTTGATTTAGCAGCTTCTTGTTGCTTAACTAGTTCAGCCTTTTCTTGATCTTCGATTTTACTAATTTTGCTTTTAACTTCAGTTTCTACATTCGAATACTGATTTAGTACGAAATCACGCGTACTCTTAAGCTTTTCAATTTCCTTTTGCTTTCTTTCAATTGCATTTGCAAAACCCACAGCTACTGCCTCAGTTTTTTCAGGAAGTTGCTTAGCTATACCTTGTAATTCACTTTTTTGAGTGGCAGAACGGGCTGCTAAAGTTGTATTAAGCCATTCTAAATGTTTAGGAAGAGTTTTTTTTGAAACCTCTTCAGTTTTTTTTGAAGTCTCATTAGTTGGCCCATTCATTACTAATGGTTGAACTTGTAATGTCGGTTCACCTGAAATTTTTGCTGTCATGTTCGATCGCTCCTTCACTTTTTGTTAAAGAATTGTTAAGATAGAGGGATTGAACTTGGATTTATCAAATACTAACTTTAAATCCCACAAAAGATTTAAATGTTTAATAAGCCTCTAAGAAATAGAGGCTTTTAAAATATTATAAAATCTTAAATGAGCCAAAGAAAGAATCTACTTCTGGATTATTGAGATTCTCTTCTTTATCTGTTAAGTAAAGAATATGATAAAGTCTTGGCATTGAACTAATCAAACGCATTTTACCATACAATGGTTGAGCGTCTGTCGAAGAAACAAAAGTAGCTTCTCTTGCACTTAGCTTATCAACAGTTAATGAAGACTCATTGATGACTTTCGCGCCCATGTTTCTTAAAGCACCTTCTTGCGCGCCTTTTAATACTTCGTCTTGTTTCTGATCAATCAAAGCAACGAGTTGAGGAGGGTACTCACTCATACCCACCATGCAAGCACCAGTATCTGCATAAGAAATGTAATTGAGTGTTTTGATCTCACCAACTTCAGTTTTAACTGGAGTCATTGTGTATTCAGGTTTTTGAAAACCTTTTGGAAGATCGATTGTGAAGTTGCCTTGGTGTGAGGAGATGACTTCATTAGTACTATCAGCGTGTCCGTTGGCAAAATTTGTTAGCAATCCTAGTGCCAACAATAAAACGCCCATTTTCTTAAGCATCATTTTTCCTTTTGTCAGATACCATTCCATGGTAAACTTAATCGTAACTAATTAATAAATATTTTAAATCAACTTTTATGGCTATATTTACTAAAGAGAGTCTTGAGTTATTAAGGCGCCGTGTTGATCTAACAGAAGTTATATCATCACACATTGAACTCAAACGAATGGGCTCTTCTTACAAGGCATGTTGTCCTTTCCACGAGGAAAAATCCCCTTCTTTTGTTGTTCAAAAAGGGGATAGCCATTACCACTGCTTTGGGTGCGGCGCCCACGGCGACGCCATCCAATTCCTCATGCAATATTTACGCATGAGTTTTTTAGAGGCAGTCCAAAGTTTGGCAGAGCGTTTCCATGTTCCATTGGAAACGGTCGATTTTCCAGAATCTAAGGGACCTAACCGTGCGACGTTAAAAGAAGCGCTGCAAATGGCTTCTCGTTTTTACCAGTTTTATCTTCTACATACAAAAGAGGGTCACGAAGCGCTCGATTATCTCTACCGAAGAGGTATTGATTTAGATTTTATACGCCATTTTCAAGTGGGGTTATCCCCAAAATCGGGTGGGTTAATGCGTGCGGCTTTAAAAAAAGTCCCTAATGAAATTCTTCGAGAAGCTGGTCTTTTAACTCAAAACGAGCAGCGCGAGTTTTTCTTAGAGCGCATTATGTTTCCCATACACAACGCTGCCGGCAATGTGATTGGTTTTTCTGCTCGAAAATATAAAGATGCCACTTTCGGTGGTAAATATGTCAATACACCAGAAACTGTATTGTTTAAAAAATCTCACATCTTATTTGGCTTAAACTATTGTCGGAGACGTATTGCTAAAGAACGCCATGCTTTAATCGTCGAGGGTCAAATTGATGCTTTAAGACTTATTCAAGAAGGCTTTAATTATACAGTTGCTGGCCAAGGTACCGCTTTTGGAGAAGGCCATCTCAAAGAGCTAATGAATTTAGGGGTGACTGCTGTTTATTTAGCATTTGATGCCGATATTGCAGGTCAAGAAGCTGCTTCTAAAGTCGGTAACTTATTCCAAAAAGAGGGTGTTGAAGTTTATGTACTGTCATTACCAACAGGTGACGACCCAGATACTCTCTTGCGTAATCAAGGACCTGATGGCTTTAAAGCTTTGCTTGATAAGAAAGAAGATTACCTTACATTTTTAGTTAATCACTATTCCAAACGCCTCGACATGGAATCGCCTGCGTCTAAAACGCAGCTTGTCGATTCCATTGCTGAAAAAATACGCGAATGGGATAACCCTCTAATGGTCCATGAAAGCCTTCGTAAACTCGCAAGGCTTACTAATATACCAGAAGAAGTATTAGCGACTAATAGCTCAACCAGAGCCTTCAGATTTATCAAAAAATCTGGCAGTGCAGGCGGATTTGAAGTCGATCCTGATCGTATACTTGAGACAGATCTCTTAAGATGGCTCTTGTTAATGGGCGAAGAAGAGAGAAAACTTGTTGATATTGCTGGTCAAAATCTCGAACTTGATCACTTTTCAATTCCTATTTGCCGCCAAATCTATCAAACATATATGTCAGCATTTAAAGAGAATAAGCCAAGAGATCTCCTTTCTTTAGCAATTGACCTTGATGATGCCGATGCTCAGCTTTTCTTATCCGATATCTTGCAAAAGAGGGTAAAAAGAGAGCGTTGTATGGATCACATCGTGGAGACGGTTCAAAAAATGCTCGATCGTCACTGGATGCACCAAAGAGAAGCAATTAAACAAAAAATTCAAAGTGGTAACTTATCTGATGACGAGGCTATTGCTTTAGCGAAACAATTCGATGACCTTAGGAAAAATCCACCTCATATCAAAGGTGTTTAAAAATGAGGCCTTGGCTGCTGCCTTGGCCTCAGTTATAATCAAAATGTAATTTTAAGAAACTCTCACAAAAAATCTTCTGAAAATATTATCTAAGCTCTTAGTTGAAATATCTTTAATAACAGGTTTTAAAGCAGTTATTTTTTCACTAAAGATATTGTAAATTTCATCAGTACGTTTTTTAGATTCAGCTTCATCGGAAATATCGCGATATAATTCAACTGCTCGAATATTGTTTTCAGCATCACTACATCCATAAATCCGAGCTCTATTAAAATGCTCAATGGCTTTATTACATTTTAAGAAAACAGGGGAGTCGATGTATTTTATGAGTGCATTGATGGCATGGGCGTTATGGTAGGCTGCACATAATTTATTAATTTGGTCGGGTGTGTATTTGCTTTGTTCAGCCATGTCATCTACACAATCAAGTGGTAGACGGTCGTTAGCGTAAAAAACAGATCTTTCGTTCTTTAATCTGTTTATAAAATGCATTAAAAATGCATTAACAGAGAGAATATCGAGTTGTGTGCTTGAATCTTGCATATCGTGCGACACTGTAAGATAATTTAGTCCAGATGCGACATTAAATGCTTTTTCAGAAACTCCAAACTTTGACAAAATCGCCATAATTTTTATTGAATCTGATTCAGACAATTCAATATTAGAAGTTTTAGAGAATGCGACATTTATCATCCCAAAATCATATGTGAGCTTACGAAGTTCTTTAAAATCAACTCCTGGATATTCATTTTTTAATTCTTTAATCATATCCGCTGAAAAATCTTGAAACGCTAAAGAGA
>JAEMRK010000107.1 GCA_016463375.1 Parachlamydiales bacterium
ACAACCATCTTTTATAAAATCTCTAAAACCTATAAACGACCAAATTTCTGGAAAATTAGTAAATGGAAATGGTGTCAGCAAATATTTATTGCCCAAGTCTAATAACTACATTGCTAGATTTGCACCTAATCTTTTCAAAACACATTCAGTACCACCCATAAATTTTGCTCAAAGGGGGTTTAGGCATATTTCTACATATGAGCAAAATGAATTAATTCAAAATGCTCAGCTTGAAATGATGATTATTCGTTTCAAAGAAAGCTCAAAAGAAAGTCTGGATGAAAACTCAAATATCAATTCTAAAGTATTTCCAGGCAATCACTCGCTCGCATACGGTTTATTATTAGACTCTCAACTTTTGAATCCCTCAAAAGTTTTAAGCTCATTATTAAAACAAGGCGTTGTACTTGATCATAAAGAATGCCACAGAGGATCTTATTACCACGATGTTATGGCCTACCACAACACGATCGAAACTAAAAAAGAATTGCTCATTGCCTTGATTAACAACGGATGTGACTTCACAGTGTATGGCAATCAAAAATCTGTACTCTATTCAACGCTTATTTCTTCTGGGTTAGAAGAGCATGTTGAAGAAGTCGCAGATCTTTTAATTGATTCTGGAGCAAAGCTTGGTTTTACAGATTGTGTATCGGGATCAATCTTACACGATGTGATTCGATTTGGAAGCTCTTGCAAAGAAAAAATTGGTGCAATCAGGTCGCTTTGTAAACACGGCATCGATGTCAATTATCTCAATGAATGTGGAGATACGCCACTGGATATTTTATCAGAAAAAAATCTGGAAGATTCTGAAATGTTAGCTACAGAATTAAAAAATTGGGGAGCAGTGAGTGCTTCAGAAATAGACCCTTTTGCATTAACTCTTAGAATGAAAAGATACTATAAAGACAATAATCACATTTAAATAATTGGAATCTTATGACAATAAATGGCTTAAAATTACTTTTGAATGCACCTATTCAAAATTCACATCATTTAAAATCAGCGATATTTCCAATGGGAAATTTTAATATTTCTGGTAACCCATTAAATCGCTTTCACACCGTAAGTGAATTATCTCAAAAGCGTTTTGCTTCGCAGTTAAAATTAAAAGATTGTAATGAACTTATAGGAAAAAAAGTTCAATCTATCGATTCTGTATTGAATTCAAACGAGATGATAAAAAATCACTTTTTATTACATAAGACATTGTTTGAAAAGAAGTGTGTTAATCCATCATTAATTTTTGAGATGTTGAAAAATCAAGGAGCTATATTAGATCACACAGAATGTAAAGAGGGATCTTACTTACATGAAGTTTTAAAGAGCACTTACAATGCTGTATTAAAATTTCAATTGCTTGAAGCATTTATTAAAGCCGGTTGTGATGTGAATGCTACAAACAATAAAAGCGAATCACTCTTATACAGTATCGTTGAAAGTTCTAACTTGGAAAATTTAACACCTAAAGCAATCGGTTTACTATTTAAGAACGGATGCAAACTACCATTAACTCAAAATCATAATGGTGATTGTTTGTTGCATACTGTCATTAAAAATAGGATGCCTTTTCTGTTAAAAAAACAGGTCATTAATATTCTAATCCAACACGGAATCAACATCAATGATGTTAATCAAAATAACGAAACTCCACTTGATTGTGTTAATCCAGAGTGGGAAAAATTGTATTCTTTTTTAACTCAATTGGGAGCTTTAACTTACTCAAGACTTTGTTTAATTAAATTTGTTAATTGCTATACAGAGATTCCAATAGCTGAATTAAATCGTTGTTGCGATGATGAACTAAAATCTAAGTTGTTGGAAAATATCTTAGATTTTAACTGTGATATTAATGCTAGAATTTTTCAAGATAATCACACTTTGCTATACAAAAGCATTTTTGATCCAAGAGCTGGTAATTCGATAGAAATGACTGAATTTCTTTTGAATTCGGGTGCAAAATTTGATAACGAAGAATGTAGAGAAGGCTCATATTTATGTGAAGTTTTATCGGGTCGATTCTCAACTGAAAAAAAATTAAAACTTTTAGACCTTTTAATAGAACATGGTTGTGATCTTTTACAAAAAAACGCTAATAACAAATCAATTCTACATCACGCAATTTTTCGAGCTAGATTGGACATGGATGTAGGTATAGTTTTGGATTACTTATTTTCTAAAGGAGCTGTTGAAAATCCAACAGATTGTCAAGAAGGGACCTTGCTACACGATCTTGTATCTTTTAATATCTCTAAAACAAACAAATTTCAAGCTACAGAATCTTTAATCAAACATGGTTACAATATCAATGCGGTTAATAATCAGGGAGAAACTCCTTATGATCTGGTTCTTAGAACAAAAAATCCGATCATTGCAGAATCTTTAGCCTATAGATTTGGCGCCGTAAGTGCGAAAAGCTTAAATCCAATGGATTGGTTTAAAAGGGCATTAAGTTACTCAAGTTCAAAATTTAAAAATATTAATCAATAAGCTCAAATTAGCCTTTGATGCGTATTAACAATTTTAGAGGGTTAGTTCGGTGTCATTTAAAGGCTTTATATATTTTTTGATTTAATAATTTGATTTATCTAAATAACTAAGAGACAAAACTTAAACTCATTATTAAATCTGTGAAAATTTAGATAATTATCAAAAAAATACTTTAATTGGTTGACTAAATTAAAG
>JAEMRK010000108.1 GCA_016463375.1 Parachlamydiales bacterium
TTCAAAACTTTAAAAGCAAAAGCTGTAGATCATTACACTGAGTATCAGAGAAAAAAGCAGTATGTTCAAGAACAACGTAAATTTATGATACCAGATAGCTTGATATCGAAAAATCTTAATTAGACCTTTAAGAAATTATCAGAAAAATCAAGTTCTTATCTAAACACTTCTTCTAAATATACCCATTTATAAGCTTATCAGATTTTAAACGTCTAAGTTTAGGAATGGCGGCAATTAATGCCGCCATGCCTCCTTTAATCGCTTCAAAAAGGTATATTACATGACTAAATTTTATGAAGATTTGAAAGAATTCTACGAAGAAATCATAGCCTGTTGAAAAGGCAAAATATCATTACGTAATGTTGCAATGTACTTACCAAAAACCCCAAAAGAATATAAAGCTGAAGACATCCAAAAGATTTGTTGTAAATACAATTATTCTCAAAGATTTTTAGCAAAAGCCTTGAACGTTGTATTAAAACCATTAAAGTTTGGAGTTAAGAGAACGAACACCTAGTTATATGGCAGACCGCCTTTTAGAACCAGTTGACAAAGGCGTGTACAATCCCTTACAAAAAATTTAAAATAAAGCATGTATTTATCTTTTTTAATGCATAAGAAAAAGACATATCTGAAATTTCCTAAATGCTTGTATAAGCCAAAAAAATGGAAATAATTTATAGGTGTTGTAATGGCCTCAATTCAAAACATTAAAGACCCATCTCTAATGGTTATTTTAAAAGATGGGAGTGTAGTATCAGAAAAACAGTTAATCACGACTACGAAGACTCTTTATAAAGCTCAAGAAGAGTCGTTTGTCGCTATTTATGATCTTGTTGAAAAATGCAAAAATCCCAACCATCAACTTACAATTACGCCTTTTTGTAACTCTAAGAAAATATTAACGAGATTGGGCTTAATAGATGGTGAAGAAAGAGTTTTTGACATTGTAAAAAATGCGGTTAAAAATTGTACAGAAGGCAAAGGCATCGATATTAAATTAAAAAATCCTGAATACACAAGAGCTTGAATATGAATTCTAATTCTGAAACAATTAAGAAGTAGTCAGTTTATCTTTTGTCATCAACGTTCTTTAAGGTTTTCCAGAATCATTTTTTAGCTATAGTTTTTTTCTAAGAAAAGCGATTAATTTTGAGGGAAATGATTGATTTGATTTTGGGACTAGGTTTTTCTTTTTAGCAGGTGGTGGCCGATCGATAACCATCTCAGAAGACAAGCTTGAAGGAGCGGTGTTATCTGCAGGAGAAGGTAATGGTTCAACGCACTGAGTAATCTTCTTTATTGCTTTGATTGATTTTGGATTGAAATCCAAAATCTTTACGTAAATGTCTTTGCCAACATATCCACTAATGCAGAGTGTGTCTTTTGAAACCGCTAAGCTGCGAGGAGATGGAATTTCATATTGAATTGTAGTATGTAGATTGTCTACGGACCACTTAAACATTTTTTCCATTCCAAATCCAAATAGACAATCACCGAAAGCTTTAAGCTGATTTATGTTCTCAGTTGTTTTAAAAAATTGGTGGGGACCTTCATTAAAATTCCAAATGGCTATACCTAAATTAGAACATGAAACAAGGTTTTGATTCAAAATTGTTAAGGAAGCGATTGCTGCGCCATCAGGTGGACCTGAGACTCCAAATCTATCAATAAATTCTTTCGGTGTCCACTCAATATTAAGCGGTTTATTGTTCAAAGACTGAATTCGATTTAAGCTTTTGTCGTATATATAAATATTACCATTAGACATTCCTGTAACTATTTTATTATCAAAATTAGTCAAAGAACAGACCCACTCATTTAATGAAAATTGATCGTTGTACAGAGATCTTTTTGCACTAATATGTCCACTCTCATTTAATACAATCATCCAAGAGTACGAAATTAATACTAGATCGTCTCCAAAAACCTCGAAAAAATTTTCTGAGAAATTAACAAATTTGAAATTTTCGAGTTGTATAGTGGAAAGGTGTTTGAAATTCCCATTCGTCTCTACTTCACAAAATTCTTTGTTGTCAGATACAGCTAGTATTCTATCTTTAAAAACGGTAAAGGTAACAAACTTCTTAGAACAGTCTATTAGTTTACATTCAAGATCACCTTTGATGTGATATAGGTGACGGTGTCCTAAATCAGAACAAACAAAGCCATCTTTACAAATTTTAAAGTACTTTAGGTAATCTTCCTTATTCTGATTAATAACTACATCATGAATTGTGAAAACACCTTTACGAATATTTTCTCGTGTTTCCCTATCGTTGAAGTAAGCTGTCTTTGTGTCATCTTGAGAGTTTCTATTGAGGAAAGAATAATCTTTTAATTTGTGGTCTAAAAATTTATCACTGCCAAAAACAAAATTCCAAGATTTACAGGTTTGGCGCAGTTTTAAGGCTTCAGACAAAGTAACATGTCGACTAAAAAATTGCGTTAATACATCTAGGGGTATTTTAGATAGATCCTGAAAGCTGTAGCAGTTGTTTGAATTGGTTGTAGATCTTGTAATAGATTCATTACTCATATTATGGCTTATTCACGATTTAATGGTTTTGAGGGGAGGGGAT
>JAEMRK010000109.1 GCA_016463375.1 Parachlamydiales bacterium
TAAGTGTAATATGAATCAACAATCCTCGAAAGCTCTTTACTCTGCCAACTATTTTTGAAAATATTGCGCTTGGAATTACAATGTTCTTGATAGGCTTTGAGTGGATCAGTATCTTTTAAATTCATATCCTTATTAATAAGTAACTCTTCCCTCAGAATTTTTTTCCAAAGCCCTTTATCACAAGAAATCTCTTTCCATGTTTTACAAACAAAAGACAGTTGAACAATTTCTTTTGGCAATAAATTTTTAAAGAAAATTTCTTTAAGTAGGTCTTTTGGTAGATCAATTATCGAAGTTTGATAGGTCCTTGAAGAATTCCTATTAATTGGTAAAGCCATATCTAACTCCCATTTTTTTTTAATTAGTGCTGAGAAACTACCATAGAAGATAAAATTAGACTATTTGAAATGTTTAAAAGACTATCTGCATCTTGCTCGATGTTGTCCTCACACGATCAAGAATTTTAAATTAAGGAATCTGGATTATTTTTTTAGGTGGTTCGAATGACCACAGGTGAAGGGTTTTGTCCCATGAAATCGATACTAATTGATTGTTAAAAGTCATTAATTCTGTAACAGCACTGTCCACATCAAATTTTTTTATTTTTTCTAAGTTTTTATCCCATATATGGATCATTTTATCCTCAGTGCCATATACTATGTATTCTCCCAGCATAGCCATAGAAATAATATTAAGGCTGACTAAATCAATCACTTTCATAGATTCCCACAAAGAGATTCTACCATTTTTAAGAGTCATTACTTCAGTTTCAGAAGTGACAAGCTTTGAAAATTTTGGACCAAAGAAATAAGTTTTACGAACTGACCCATCTAGATTATGTAATAATCCTTCACCCGATATGCTTGCAGAAATAAAACCGTCTTTAAATAATGCTAAGGCTTGCACACTTTTTTCATAATGATAGATTGGTTCAGAATGGTCGTCATATCCCCAACATAGTTTTCCATTGTCAAAACCTGTGATTATTTGATCATTAATGACTAAAAAAGAACTTGCACAACTTCGATTTTTTTTGATGCTAAACCAATGTGAATCTCTATATTCTCCAATTTCATAACTATTAATTTTACTCTGAGCACTAATTAAAAATCTTCCTTGATAGTGTGTTACGCATTTTACATTATAGTCGGGGTAATCAATAAAATTGTATTTTGAAGGGGTATCCTCTAAATTTGAAAGGTCTTCGAATGTATATATAGACCTATTGTCAGTCGCGAAGATGGATTGATGGTTAAATATGGATACATTTTTAAAGGTGACTTCATTGTCCATTTGAGACCAACACCCTTGCTTTAATACTTTAGATGTCAAATCTCCATTAATGATATTTTTTTTATTTTGTACATGTTCCTTATAGGCATTGAAAGGATGCGATTGTTTTAAAGATAGCTGTTTAAGAATTAAAGGGATCTTTTCTACAATTTTATTCCAGATACTATTATCACTACAAATCACCCTCCAATGCTTGCAAACTTGCATTGATTTTCCAATATCGTTTACAGACACATTGTCTTTAAAAATAGCCATTAAAATTTCATCTGGAAGATTGTCTATGACTTGGGGACTGGATAAATGACCATAAACCACATTATATTTAACGACTTTCATACAAGCCTGCTTGATTTGAAATGTCGTAAATCTTAGTTAATTTGGTGATTTAAAAGTGAAAAATTTTAGATAAAAAAACACCTCAATTATCATGGATAATTGGGGTGTTTTTTAGAGAAATCAATGCTGTTAATTTATTTTACTCATAATCTACAACTGTAATTTTGCCTGTAGGACTAGCAATATAAATTTTTCCGCCAAAAACCTTTAAGGTATCGATGTTTTTATGGTACCCTAATCTCTCATAGATTTTGCCTTTAGCATCAATCAATTGAACTAATCCATCTGAAGCGCTAGTTACAATATGATTACCAAATACATCAAAAGATTTAATGTAGGGTTTAACAACAATTAAACTAGAGAATGTATTATCTTCTTTCCAAATACAAATATGATCGTTTGCACACCCAGCAACCACATTACCTTGAAGAAACATAAGTTGTTTTGGATTAATGCCAATATTTTTAAATTTATTAAGACACTGCCCTTTTTTATTCCATACGAGAATCGTAAGATCATAAGAAGACGATGCTAACTTTTCATCACAAACAGCTAAATCCGAAATAGCACTAACGTGACCTTTAAATTCTATTAGTTTGCCATTTTCATCAGTAGCAACCATTTTTCCATCCATATAACCCAAAACCACATTTTCATCCCAAACACATCGAGATGTGTTTGCAGGTGTATGATGGAATAAAATTTGATTAGTTTTAGCATCTAGCCATAATCTTGCATTTCCATCAGCGGATGTTGATACAAGTACTTCTTTAAAAGCCATGATACTAATAACTGGCGATTCGCAATCAAGAATAAAAGCTTCTTTTAGATCTTTCCATACTCTTGTATTATTGTTGCTAATAGGCTCTGTTCCCTCAGTGTTCCAAACACAAATTGTATTGTCTCTTGAACTTGAAACTAAAAAATCTTGGAAATTTGCAACAT
>JAEMRK010000011.1 GCA_016463375.1 Parachlamydiales bacterium
GATTTTAAATCGTGGGTAAAAGCTAATAATATAAAAATAAAACTTTGTGAATTTTCAATAATGAGCATCAAAGAAAAAAATCCAAAAATTAAGAAATTTTTAGAAAAAAAAGATTATTTAAAATTTGAAAATTGCATAGCTGAATTTTCCGTTGATCTCATTAGCTTAATTTCCATATCCGAAGAAATTGAGAATCTAAAAAACAAGATTTTCAAGGAGGTACGGCTCAATGTCTACTGCTTCCCTCGATATAACATTTTTGAAAAAACTTAGTTGTGCATAAATAAAATGACATCACCATCTTGCACAATGTAATCTTTACCCTCAAAACGAGCTTTTCCAGCTTCCTTAGCGCCAACTCTTCCATTAAGTCTTACAAAATCATCATAGGCAATAACTTCTGCACGGATAAATCCTTTTTGGATGTCTGTATGAATTTTACCAGCAGCTTCAGGAGCCGTTGAGCCTCTAGTCACAGTCCAAGCTCTTGTCTCTTTTTCACCAGTCGTTAAGTAAGTGATTAGACCAAGTAAATCAAATGACGCTTTAATAAGTGTATCAAGACCTGATTGTTCAAGTCCCATGCCCAAAAGAAGTTCTTTGCGCTCTTCCATGGTTGGAAGTTGCGCAATCTCTTCTTCCAGTTTTGCACACATAACAATGATAGAGCTACCTTCTTTAGCTGCAAATTCTCTAACTTTTTCAACCATTTCATTGCCAGTTTCGATATCGCTCTCAGAAACATTGGCGACATAAATGACTTTTTTAGCAGTTAAGAAAGGATAAGGAATGAGCTGTTGCCACTCTTCTTTTGTGAGATCAAGTGTACGAACAGGCTTATTTTCATTGAGTTGCTCAGATACTTTTTTAAGAACAACAATGGTTTCTAGAAGCTCTTTTTTACCTTTAGCTTGTTTTTCAAGGCGGGGCAAAACATTATCGCACATTTGTAAGTCGGCAAGAATTAACTCTAAATTGATAACTTCTATGTCTTGTATTGGGTTGACACCACCTGCAACGTGTATCACATTGGGATCATCAAAACAACGAACGACGTGAACAATTGCATCTGTTTCACGGATATTAGTTAAAAATTTATTACCTAGTCCCTCACCTGATGCGGCCCCAGCCACTAAGCCTGCGATGTCGACAAAAGTAGTTGCAGCAGGTATTAATTCAGCACTGCCAGATATTTTTGATAGTACGGCTAAGCGGCTATCTGGAACATTGACAATACCTACGTTTGGATCAATTGTGCAAAATGGGTAATTTGATGCTGCCACTAAGTTACCAGTCAATGCGTTGAATAGTGTGGATTTACCAACGTTTGGTAATCCGACTATTCCACAAGATAAGCCTTTCATTGTTTGCTCCGCCTTAAAAAATAACGATATTAAGTGAGAGCCTTTTTTTTAAGCAAACAGTTCATCAATTTCCAAATAATTAATGGGAATTCAAGTTTATTATTATGTTGACGAACGACCTATTTAATTAATATAAGTAGCCCAATACGACTAATATAGATCTATTGTTTGATTTCTAATGGCTGAAAAAACCGAAAAGGCAACCCCTAAGAAGCTTCGCGACGCTCGTAAAAAGGGGCAAGTCGCTAAAGTTCAAGACATGCCATCGGCATTAACTTTTATTTTATCGATTTCCTCTCTAGTCATATTAGCGCCGTACCTTTACTCGCAGTTGAGTTCATTCATCTTAAGAATCTTTCATTTCGTGCCCTATGTGCAATTCGAAGCACAAATTGGGGGATTGATGACGATGACTTTTGAAACAATACTGTTATGCTCATTGCCTATTATGGGAATCGTTACTTTATTTGGCATACTTATCAATTTTTTATTGATAGGTCCGATGTTTTCAACAGAAATATTAAAACCCGATATTAAGAAGCTAAATCCTTTTGAAAATATTAAGCAGAAATTTAAACTAAAAACAGTTGTAGAATTATTAAAATCGATTTTTAAAATCTTTGGTGCCGGTATAATAATCTACATAGTTATGAAAAACAGCTTGGACAGTATTGTTCAAACAGTTACTCTTCCTTTTGAAACATCAGTTATAGTTTTTAAGTATTTTCTCATTAAAATTGCTATCTATGTTGGCATCTTTTTTATAGCTATTGCTCTATTCGATTTGATTTATCAAAAGAAGAGCTTTGCTAAAGAGATGAAAATGGAAAAATTTGAAGTTAAGCAAGAATTTAAAGACACTGAAGGGTCTCCGGAGATTAAAAATCGTCGAAGACAGATGGCCCATGAGATTGCTTACGACGAGACAGGTCCAACTGCTGTCAGACGTGCAAAAGCTTTAATTACAAACCCTTTGCATATTGCAGTGGCGTTAGGTTATGAACCTGCTAAGTATCCAGCTCCTTATATTTTAACGATGGGAATGGATGCAAAAGCTGACGCAATGGTCCAAGTTGCCTTGCAATTTGGAATACCCATTATGCGTAACGTGCCATTGGCACGTCAGCTTTTTGAGACAGGAAAGATTATGGATTATATTCCTAAAGATACATATGACGCAGTTGCTGAAGTCTTAAGATACATCGCATCACTAGAAGAGGAGAACGAAGAATCGTGAAAAAATTCTTTGATAATGTCATGAACCGCATGGGTGGCGAAAGGATCATTAAGACCCTTTCTACATCTTCCGATTTATTTTTAGCGGTTTGGATTGTCGCGATCATTATTATGATGATCATACCTGTTCCCCCGACAATCATCGACATGTTGATCACATTCAACTTAACTGTTGCTATTTCATTGTTGATCGTTTCTTTGTACATTCCGAACGCTGTTCAGCTCTCGATGTTCCCATCTATTCTTTTGATTACAACGCTATTTCGTTTGGGATTGAATATATCTGCAACTAGGCAAATTTTACTTAATGCCTACGCTGGTAAAATCATTTTTACATTTGGTAACTTCGTTGTCGGCGGCAATTTTGTTGTCGGTGGTATCGTCTTTTTAATTATTACAATTGTTCAGTTTATCGTGGTCGTAAAAGGTGCCGAAAGGGTTGCTGAGGTAGCTGCTCGCTTCAGATTAGACGCCATGCCAGGTAAACAAATGAGTATCGACGCCGATATGCGCGCCGGTGTCCTTGATGCAAATCAAGCTCGTGAAAAACGGGCCGCCATCCAAAAAGAGAGTGAGTTGTACGGCGCGATGGATGGTGCTATGAAATTTGTCAAAGGGGATGCGATTGCTGGTATCATCATCGTAACGATTAACGTTATTGGTGGTTTGATTATAGGTATTGCTATGCATGGCATGTCTGCCATGCAAGCCGCTAAGACTTACTCATTGTTGTCCATTGGTGACGGTTTAGTATCACAAATACCTTCCCTACTCATATCAGTCACTGCTGGTATCGTTATTACACGTGTATCTTCCGATAAACGAGATAGTAACCTTGGTAAAGAGATTTCTCAACAGGTCTTAAAGCAACCAAAAGCTTTGATGATATCATCAGCATTGCTTCTTGGATTAGGATTTGTTCCTGGCATGCCCAAAGTCTTTTTTATCTTGATTGCTATGGTATTGTCATTTGTTGGTTACTTCTTATTCTCCAAAGAAAAAAGAGAGACTGCTAAAGCGATTGCTAAAGGTGGAAAGGGCGCTGTCGAAACTGATATTGAAGGACACACTGTTTTACAAGGCGGTCAAGAAGACTACGCATTAACACTACCAGTTATTTTAGAAGTTGGAGCGACTCTTTCAAATATCATCATGAAAGAAAAGCAAGGCATGGGTTTTATCGAGGATATGATTCCACGCATGCGCTTAGCTCTTTATCAAGATATGGGTATTAGATATCCAGGTGTTCACGTTCGTACCGATTCTCCTACCTTAGAATCAGAAGACTACGCCATTTTGCTGAATGAAGTTCCAGTTGTTCGAGGCAAAGTTTTGATTGGTTATCTTTTAACCAACGAAACTCAAGAAAATTTGAGCCGTTACAATATTCCCTTCAAGAGTCATAAAAACACACTCGGACTTCCATCATTATGGGTTGAAGAGAAATACCTTGAAATCCTGCAAAAAGCAGGTATCAAGTTCTGGCGTCCTTTAGAAGTGATTATTTTACACCTTTCCTACTTCTTCCGCGCTTACTCAAGTGAATTCTTAGGTATTCAAGAAGTGCGAGCGATGTTGGAATTTGTCGAAAAATCTTTCCCAGATTTGGTCAAGGAAGTGACTCGCCTCATCCCTCTTCAAAAACTCACAGATATTTTCCGTCGTCTTGTTCAAGAGCAAGTCTCCGTGAAAGACCTTCGTACAATTTTAGAAGCTTTGAGTGAATGGGCACAAACTGAAAAAGATACAGTTTTATTAACAGAATATGTTCGCTCTTCATTGAAACGCTACATCAGTTACAAACATTCACAAGGTCAATCGATATTGGCTGTTTACTTGCTCGATCCAGAAATTGAAGACATGGTTCGTGGAGCGATTAAACAAACATCTGCTGGATCTTATTTAGCACTCGATCCTGACTCTGTACAACTCATTTTACAAGCTATGCGCAGCACTGTTGGCCCAGCATCTCCCAAAGGCCAGCCCCCTGTTCTCTTAACTGCTATCGACGTCCGCCGCTTTGTTAAAAAGCTGGTTGAAATGGAATTCCCTGACGTCTCGGTCGTCTCCTATCAAGAAATTATACCTGAAATTCGTATACAACCTTTGGGCCGCATTCAGATTACGTAAAAGCTAGGTGTCTATCATGGACGATCATTATGGCGATATGCATGTCGATTCGACAAGTTTGCAGATTCATCTGCGTAAAGAGCAAATCGACAGAGCAACAGCCAGGCAAGTCGCCTCAAAAGAGGCGTTTGTAGAAGCTTGCGAAGATACAGTCAATCCCCTCATCTTCGATAAAAATAAAGAGAAGTTTAAAAAGCTTGATGATCGAAGTCAAGGCGCTCGCACTTTAGCTGCACAAAAAGCCAAAATCTTTGACACTCAAAAAACATTAGAAACAGCACAAAAGTACGAGCAGCAAAATCCTGAACTCAGTTCAAGATCGCTTACTGCCCTATTTCAGTCGCTTGGTGAAAACGATTCTGCTGGCACTATCTTACAAAAAGTTATGAACTTTTTCCCTGATGTGGCTTTAGCTGATGAAGCGATGGAATTCTTAGCAGAAGTGGCTGTTGGTCAACTGCAGCAAAGTGTTAAAGAAGCAAAAGAAGAGCATACCAAACGCTTTAAAAGACAAATTGTTGCTGGTCGCAATATCGCTCAGCAAGCAAGAGAGTTTTCAGAAAAAGGTCTTGGAAGTCCTACAGCTCTTCGAGAACTTTATGACGAGATCACACATAATCCACGAGAACCCCTCGACCTTTTTGAAGAGTTTGCTGGAAAGTATCCTTTTGAGAAATTAGCACCCGTAATTCAATTCATGCTTCACTCTTTGGGTGCTGATTTAAACTCTAAGGGTACATCAATTGAATCTGCTGAGCTCTATCAGTTGCTAAACGAAGCACGCACACTTCAGGCCATACTTGGCGTTTATCGGTTTTTTAAAGGGCGTATGGGATTGATCAACCGTTATTTTAAACGAAAAAAAATTCCCTATCCTACAATTCTTAATTTTGAGTTACTCGCTAAACAATTTGTAAAACTTGCTCAAGATCGCTATCCATCGCCTTTGAAAATATTACAAGTGTGCCAAACGCTTAATATCGATGACTTGAACGGCATGATCCTTGTTAATATGCAGCTCAGAGATGCGATACGTGGCTTATCGCCGCGAATCTACAAAAATGATAAACAAAAAAATGATCTTATCAATGCATTCATTGGCGCATTAGAAGAATTAGAAGATCGTTTAGACGCACAAGAAAACCCACCTGAAAAAGCTGACGACGAAAAATAGGACGTTTTAAGGACACTTAGACTATGGATAATTTTGAAAACATACTGAAAGAGCTTTCACCTTATTTTGGTACGACATTGCATCCCGATACTAAAAGTTCGTGCACAGTTATATGGCAAGACAAAGTCACATTTCAGTTAGAACTTGATCGCTCACAAGAAAATCTGGTAGCTGGCATGACAATTGGAGAAGTTGCACCGGGAGTCTATCGTGAGTCGATTTTTAAAGAAGCTTTAAAAATCAACTCCCAACAAAGTTTATCTCATAACGCCGTGTTTGCTTTTACAACTAAGCTCAATCAACTCGTGCTTTTCTTGATGACACCAATCAAAGAAATTGTCGCTGATAAACTGATGGTGCAGTTACAGCAAATGATTGAACTGGGCAACCATTGGCAAGATGCACTATCAAGAGGACAGATTCCTGTTAGAACACAACCTGAAAATGCACCAACTAATCAATCCTCTGGACTATTTGGGATGAAACCGTGAATGACAACAGCCAATGATTCGATCGATTTCTTATACCAAACACTGTGCCAAAACCAATGGAAACGCATAGGTGCCTACCCACATCACGGATTTTCAACACCTCTTTTTTCCCTTTATACAAAAGATAGCTGTGGCATTGGTGAGTATTTAGATTTAATACCCATGATTGAATGGGCTGCCTCAATGAAAATGACTGTCATTCAGTTATTACCTCTTAACGATACAGGCCTTGATTCAAGCCCATACAATAGTCTTTCAGCTTTTGCATTGAATCCCCTCTTTTTAAGTCTTCATGCACTACCAGATCTTGATTCTGAACTCAAAGACCAGCTCAAAGATTTACAAGGACTAACTAGCCTCGATCATGTTCATTATAAAAACGTCATGGCAAAAAAAGAGGCCTTCACAAAAGTTTACTGGCAAAAATACGGACAAAAAATAATCGCTGAGGGTGATTATGATTCTTTTGTAAAAGATAATCCCTGGCTACCTGGGTATGCACTTTTTAGAACATTAAAAGAGCGATCGGGATTTGTTCATTTTAAAGATTGGCCTAAGGCTTGGCGAGATCCAGACCATTGGCCTACACTTGCCCAACAAGAGTCATCTAATATTGAGTATCATTACTTCATTCAATATTTATGCCACATTCAATTAAAAAAAGTGCAAGCCTTTGCTTTAGAAAACAAAGTTCATTTAATGGGAGATATTCCCATTCTTATGAGTCCTGATAGTGCAGACGTTTGGCAGTTCCCGCATTTGTTCCATACAGACTTAGCAGCGGGTGTCCCACCGGATATGTTTAGCCCTGATGGGCAATACTGGGGTTTTCCCCTCTATAACTGGCCAGCTTTTGAAAAAGAAAACTACCGGTGGTGGCAGTGGCGTCTTAAAAAAGCTGAAAATTATTTCGATATTTACAGGGTCGATCACATCATAGGATTTTTTCGGATTTGGGCAATAAGGCTTAAGCAAAGACCCATTGATGGATTCTTTTTGCCATCAGATTCTAAGGAATGGGTCACACAGGGCAAAGCCATTTTATCGATGATGATCGAATCATCATCGATGTTACCCATTGGCGAGGACTTGGGAACTATTCCACACACTGTGCGCCAATGCATGCATGAACTGGGAATTTCTGGTACTAAAGTGATGCGTTGGGAAAGAGATTGGCAAGGAGATTTAAGTTTTCTGCCCATTTCAGAATACCCACTCGATTCTTTATGCACTGTATCTACTCATGACTCAGATACTTTGCAGTTATGGTGGGTTAATGAAAAAGACTCTGCCATTCGCTATGCTACAAACAAAGGATGGACTTATCTACCTGAATTATCTTATGAACATCGTTTTGAAATTCTACTCGATAGTCATAGAGCCCGCAGTTTATTTCATATCAATCTCCTTCAAGAATATCTGGCATTATTCCCTGAGTTAACATGGCCAAGACCAGAACATGAAAGAATCAATATCCCAGGTACTATATCTCCTTTCAACTGGAGTTATCGGTATCGACAACCCATTGAAGAAATTATTAAGCATAAGCCTCTGAAAGAGGCTATGCAAAAATTGATTCAATAGTTCTCCTTGTCGTTTACTCAAGCGTGATCTAAAATTATGACATGATAAATATATTTTTCATCAGCTTCGTATTATTAACTTCTTGTTTAAGTGCTAATACGCTTAAACAACGTCAAACACTGTTCTACAGCTTAGATCCAACGTCTGTTGCTCAAGCTCTTTCATTTTTTGAACTCTACCCTGAAACTGACGAAGGAAAAAAAGCTCTGCACAGAGCTTGGATATTATTAACTCAAGATCAAATCGCTAATGGTGAAAAAAAACTTCCTGAAGAAGAAATATCATTTTTACCATTATCCACAGTATTTTCTTTAATTACTTTAGTCGATCGCGTTGCACCACTTTCTAATCCTTCTTTAGATACTGAAGTCATACAATTAGTTGATCGTTTGGGCCATAACCTCTGTAATCGTAAGCTCAAAGGATTTCATTGCCTATCTGCCAAAGACATCATCGATCAACAAAATGAAGATATCGATTTAGCACGCGGTTTGTTGTTAACGCAGCTTGGAGATGATCCAGAGGCATTGAAAACGATTAGTCAATACGAAGCCTTACTAGACATGATGGCGTTGCAAATAAGAGCGCGATTACCCAAAGATGCAACCCCTCATCAAATCATCGAAGCTATGAATGCATTGATATTTTATGATTTACATTTTAAATTCCCCCCACACTCTGTGTATGCCGATGACATTGACCTCTACACTTTTTTACCAGCTGTTTTAGATTCAAGGCGTGGTGTGTGTTTAGGTGTTTCAATTTTATATTTATCAATTGCTCAACGATTAGATTTACCATTAGAAATTATAACACCTCCTGGTCACATTTATGTGCGTCATAGAAATGGAGATGACATTGTCAATATTGAGACAACGGCCCGTGGTATCAATATTCCTACAAAAGCCTATTTGAGTATCAACACAAGATCTCTTCTTGTCAGAACAATTAAAGAGGTCATCGGATTTGCTTTTGTCAATCAAGCATCAGTTTACTCTCAACAAGAAAAATATGACGAAGCTGTTTCTTGTTACGAAAAGGGTTACCCTTTTTTGTCACATGATCCATTGATGATCGAATTGCTCGGTTACCATTATCTCATGAATGGGGATAAAAAAAAGGGAGAAAAACTCCTTCATAAACTCGACGACATCATTCCTGAACATCTTGTTTCAAAAGAAACGATCGCAGAAGATTATTTTAAAGGACGGGTCAATAGCACGGCTTTAAAAGTTCTTTTTAAAAAAGTTGATGAAACCCAAGAGTCTTTAGAAGCTAAAAAGAACGAATTGCAAAATGTTGTGAAAAAATATCCAAAATTTAGACAAGGGTTATTTCAATTAGCAACTCTTTGGTTACAACTCAAACGTAATAATGAAGCCCTTATTATTTTAGAAAAATTACACACTATAGATGATCAAGATCCCACAGTTGAGTACTATCTTGCAGCTCTTAATGCCGAGCGTTGGAATTACCCAAAAGCATGGCAACATCTATTACAAGCTGAAAAAATTGTTAAAGAAAGAAATCATAGCCCCCAAGCTTTGAAAGAATTGCGTATAAATTTAAAAGCCTTGAATCCGCAATAGCTCCAGGGAGTATTGACAAAACCTTGAGCCTTTCTTATGCTAATTAAAAACTTAAAGGAGATGTGTTATGGCTCCCAATTTCACAGATAGCGTCACCGAAGCGATTCAACAAGCAATCAACCTTGCAGTTGAAAGCCACCACTCTCAAGTTACAGAAAATCATTTACTAAAAGCCTTCTTAGACGATCCAGAAGGCTATTTCTGCACGACTCTTAGTAGCTTAGATCTCGACCCCGAAACTTTAAAAAAGCAAGTCGATAGCGCACTACATAGCGTAGCTACTTTTGCATCAAGCGATGGGCAACCTGCCACATCGCCTAACTTGCAAGCCCGCATCCAAGATGCGGGAGCTATTGCAAAAAAATGGAACGATACATTTATTAGCTTAGATCATTTCTTCTTAAGCTACTGGCAAAAAGCTGGAGAACCGCTGAGTCGATTTAAATCAGGTTCAAATTTAAGCGATAAAAAAGTCGAAGAAAAAATTAAAGAGATTAGAGGAGATAGGCATATGGACTCACCTACTGCAGAATCAGGCTTACAGACTTTAAAAAAGTACTGTAAAAACCTCACATCTCTTGCCAAAGAAGGCAAGCTGGACCCTGTAATTGGTCGTGACGAAGAAATTCGTCGCACCATTCAAGTGCTATCGCGCCGCACAAAAAACAATCCCCTTCTGATTGGTGATCCAGGAGTTGGTAAAACAGCCATAGCAGAAGGACTAGCTCTTAGAATTTTACAAGGTGATGTGCCAGATACGTTGAAAGATAAGCAACTTGTTGCCCTTGATATGGGAAGCCTCATTGCCGGTACAAAATTTAGAGGCGAGTTTGAAGAGCGCTTGAAAGGTATTTTGCACGACATCGAAAAAAGCGACGGACAGATCATATTGTTTATTGATGAAGTTCATACATTAATTGGAGCTGGCGCTAGTGAAGGCGCAATGGATGCTGCCAATCTTTTAAAACCAGCACTAGCTAGAGGCACACTTCATTGCATCGGTGCCACAACAATTAACGAATACAAAAAGTACATTGAAAAAGATCCTGCATTAGAGCGCCGCTTTCAACCAGTGCTTATAGAAGAGCCATCTTTAGAAGATGCCATGGCTATTTTAAGGGGCCTTAAAGAGCGCTACGAGATTTTTCACGGCGTTAGAATTACAGAAGCTGCCATCAATGCTGCCGTTTTATTATCACACCGCTACATCGCTGATCGCCAGTTACCAGACAAAGCTATCGATTTAATTGATGAGGCTGCGAGCTTGATTCGAATGCAACTCGGATCTCGTCCATTGCCTATTGATAACAAAGAAAGAGAATTGTCCTCTTTAATTATCAAACAAGAAGCACTCAAACGAGAAGATTCACCTTTGGCTAAAGAAGAAGCTAAAAAGCTTGATGAGCAAATTTCAAAAGTGCGAGAAGAATTAACAACTCTTCGTACAAGGTGGGATAACGAGAAAAAAATCATCGAGCAGCTTAAAGAGAAAAAAAATCGTATTGAGCAATTGAAGTTCCAAGAAGAAGAAGCAGAGCGACAAGCTGACTACAATAAAGTTGCGGAAATTCGCTACAGTCAACTGCCACTCATTGAAAAAGAGATGAAGGACCTTCAAGATACTTTGAACGAAAAAGCTGACCGTATGTTGCAAGAAGAAGTCGATGAACAACTTATTGCTCAAATTGTTGGAAAATGGACTGGCATTCCCGTGCAAAGATTGTTAGAGGGTGAGGCAAAAAAACTTCTGCATTTAGAATCAGAGCTTTCTAAAAGAGTTGTTGGTCAAACAATCGCCATTCAAGCTGTTAGCGATGCTATACGCCGCTCGCGTGCTGGTCTTCAAGACCCAACGAGGCCGATCGGTGTCTTTTTGTTTTTAGGACCAACAGGAGTTGGTAAAACGGAACTGGCCAAAACACTTGCTGTGCAACTGTTTAATCAAGAAGAAGCCATGATTCGTCTCGATATGTCTGAGTACATGGAAAAACACAGTGTGGCTAAATTGATTGGTTCGCCTCCAGGTTATGTCGGCTATGATGAAGGTGGCCAATTGACAGAAGCGCTTCGTCGTCGCCCCTATTCCGTAGTGCTTCTCGATGAAATCGAAAAAGCCAACCCAGATGTCTTTAATATCCTTCTTCAAATTTTTGATGATGGTCGATTAACTGATAGTAAAGGACGCACTGTCAGCTGTAAAAACGCCTTGTTTATCATGACATCTAACTTGGGTTCTGCCCAATTAATGGATAAAATGCATTCACTCAATAAAGACATATCAAAAGAAGAAATTTTAAGTTTCTTAAATCCAATACTGCAAGAATACTTCAGACCAGAGTTTCTCAACCGTTTAGATGAAGTCTTACCATTCTTACCACTACGTCCTGAAGATATGGCAAAAATTGTAGAAATCCAGCTTCACCGATTGACTAAGTTATTACAAGATCGTCATGTGACATTGAGCTGGAAAGATGATGTTGTGGATCATTTAGCCAAAGAAGGCTATGACCCTTATTTTGGAGCAAGACCTTTGAAGAGAATGATCCAAACCGAGGTCACCAATAAATTATCAACGTCGATACTTAAAGGTGATATTCCCTACCACGCCCATGTTGAGTTGATCCTTAAGAATGATAAGATCGACCTTAAAATTAACTAGAAATTACTTTTAACTTTGTTTAAGCCGTTGAGTGCCGCTATGCGGTACCCTTCGGCGTAAGTTGGATAGTTAAAAACTTGGTAGATAAAATAATCAAGCCTTGCGTTAAAACTCATCGCGACTTGACCAATATGAATCACTTCTGTAGCTCCACTACCAATTATATGCACACCCAAGACTTCTAAAGTTTCTGAGTGGAATAAAATTTTAAACATACCAGTTTGTAAGCCATTAATGTGACTGCGCGCGATTTCATAATAGTAAGCTCGCCCTACTTGATAATGAAACCCCATTTTTTGCAGCTCTTCTTCGTTGTAACCGCAAGATGATATTTCTGGTATTGTATATATACCAATCGGAAAAAAGTCCGGGAATGGCTGTGTATGAGCGCCAAATGCATGACAAGCAGCGCGCCTTCCTTGCTCCATACTCGTTGATGCAAGTGCTGGATTTCCGACAACGTCACCTGCTGCATAAATATGGGATACCGGCGTTTGAAAAAATGGATTAACAGGCATATGACCTGTTTTATCAAGACTCAAACCCGCCTTTTCAATATTTAAAGCTGCGACATTAGCCACACGACCGAGCGCATAAAGCAACACATCAGCTTCTAAAAACGAGCCATCTTTAAAAGTTACTCTTGCCCGATCAATGAGTTTTTCAATTTTTTCTGGTTCTTTGTTACCGACAAATTGCAATCCAATATCTACTAATGCCGTCTGTAGGTGAATTCCAATTTCCCAATCGATAAATGATAAGATGTGATCTTTTTTATCAACGACCGTGACCTTAACACCCAAAGCTGCAAAATAGCTGGCGTATTCCGATCCAACAATACCCCCGCCCAAAACGATCATCGTTTTAGGGAGTTTATCGATCGACAAGAGTCTTGTCGAATCGAGTATAACGTCTTCATCGAATGGAACTTCTAAAGGATTGCGCGGAATAGACCCTGTTGCAATTAATACCCTATCAGTTTGTATAAGATGACTAGTTTCACCATTAGCGTTTGTTACACTGATCGAATGTGGCCCTGTAAACTGAGCCGTACCATAGATTAATATAATATTATTGCGTTTGAACTGGCGTGATATTAAGTCGCGTTCTTCTTCTAATACGCGAGTTAATCGGTAATTAAGATCACTAATAGATACTTTAGGAAGTTGATAACTTTTACCATAAAAGCTGCGTTGATTAAACTCCGTTAAATCAACGACTGCTTCACGCAAGGATTTTGATGGGATAGTTCCGGAGTTTAAACAAGCCCCCCCAGGAACCGTATCCTTCTCAATAATAGCGACTTTCTTACCCAGTTTGGCGGCTTGAATTGCAGCCTTTTGACCGGCTGGACCAGTGCCAATGACCACAAAATCAACATTCAGCTCTTCCATCTGGATCCTTACTAGTATCTGATGTCTAATTATTTTTTTAAAATTCATTTAGCCATTAAATGCAACTGTTCTTGTCGAATAAGCATTTATTTGTTATTTTCTTTGGTTTAACAAATTTGTTAGTGGGAGCAGACAATGGCAAAGCAATGTCAAGTGACTGGTAAAAAACCTGTGCGTGGACGTAGCTATACACTGCGCGGAATTGCCAAAAAGAAAAAAGGTATTGGTCTAAAGATTACAGGTGTTAACAAACGCCGTTTCTTACCAAACTTGGTTAAAAAACGTTTTTGGTTTGCTGATGAAAATCGTTTTATCACACTGCGTCTATGTACAGCAGCAATGCGTACTATTGATAAAGTGGGATTAAGCACTATCGTTCGTCAAATGCGTGCTGAAGGACAAAAAGTCTAAGTTCTTCTTCAATACAGTTTAACCGCCAAGCGACTTTAAAGATTTCTTATGCATCGACCTGTGACTAATCTCAAACAATTTCTTGATATTTTACGTAAAGAAAAGGAATTAATTGAGATTGATGTTGAAGTCGATGCAAATCTTGAAATCGCAGAGATCCATCGAAGAATTGCGGCGGTCGATGGCCCAGCCCTTCTTTTTAAACGAGTCAAAAACTCTTCATTTCCCGTAGTTACAAATCTTTTTGGATCCAATAAGCGTATAGCCCATGCGTTTCCGCATGAGCCTGAAAAAATTGTTAGAAATTTACTCACTTTAATCACTGAAGATTTTCCACCTAAATTCTCCACTCTTTGGCAAAAGCGCAATTCTTTAAAAGCTATGCGCTGGCTGGGGACTAAAAATCTAAGACAAGCTCCTGTTTGTCAACATGAGATGCCAACAGTTGATTTAGAACAAATCCCCCTATTAAAACTATGGCCACTTGATGGTGGACACTTTGTCACGTTGCCGCTTGTTTATACTCAATCACCTCTCGGTGGTCCGCCAAATCTTGCAATGTACCGCATCCAACGCTTTGATAAGACAACAACTGGTATCCATTGGCAAATAGCAAAAGGTGGTGGTTTTCATTACTCTCAAGCAGAAAGCCAGAACCAATCACTGCCTGTCTCCATTTTTGTTGGTGGACCGCCGGCGTTAATTATGTCGGCAATAGCCCCATTACCAGAAAATGTATGCGAGCTTTTATTAGCAGGCTTTTTGCAGGGCAAAAAGCTGTCTACTACAAAACTCAATGATTATCCTCACCCTCTGATTTCTGAATGTGAATTTGCTCTGCTTGGTGAAGTTAAGCCGTTTGAAAGAAGACTAGAAGGTCCATTTGGTGACCATTATGGATATTACAGTTGGGCACACGATTTTCCAGTTTTTCATTGCAATCGCGTATTTCATCAAAAAGACGCCATTTATCCAGCAACTGTTGTTGGAAAACCTAGACAAGAAGATTTTTACATCGGCGACTTCTTACAAGATTTATTAAGTCCCCTATTTCCTATTGTTATGCCAGGTGTAAAGGCACTATGGAGTTACGGAGAAACAGGATTTCACTCCTTAACAGCAGCTGTTGTTCGTGAACGCTACTATAGAGAATGCATGGCCAGCGCCTTTCGCATTCTTGGAGAAGGACAACTGTCTCTCACTAAATTTTTACTCGTTACAGACCAACCAGTCGATGTCAAAGATATCAAACAAGTACTGCCCTGCATTTTAGAGCGTTTCAATGCCGAAACAGATCTATTTATATTCACAAACCTTTCACTAGACACACTTGATTACACAGGTCCTGAACTCAACAAAGGATCTCGCGGTATTATGCTAGGTATTGGGGAGAAAAAAAGAGATCTTCCTCATTCTTTTCAAGGATCACTGCCGCAACCAGCAAAAACTGTAGCAGCTTTTTGCCCTGGTTGTTTAGTTATAGAAGTTGCATCATACACCGAATGGCAAGACTTCACCCCATTTTTACACCATGCTGATTTTAAAAACTGGCCCTTAATTATCATTGTCGATGATTTAAAAAAGTCACTTAAAAATACGGCGACATTTTTATGGACCGTGTTTACTCGTTTTGAGCCAGCAGCCGATATCTACAGTGCTAAACAAGATATTCATCGTCACCATATCGTCTATGCCAATCCAATTATGATTGATGCGCGTATGAAACCACGTTATCCACCAGAAGTTGCCTGTGATGAAAAAACAGATCAGTTAGTCTCTCAACGTTGGAGTCACTACTTTCCAAAAGGTCAAGACATGGGCAGTAGTTATCAAGGACATGTATGTTAATGAAAAAAAAGGTAAGGGTGTCTCTTTATTCTTTTTTATCACTTGCCACTTGTTGTTTACTTCTTTGGACTTTTGAACACAGCCAACATGTTGATCTGCCTCAACCCCAACAACCAGCTAGCTTTTACGCTACACAATGTCGAGATGATCTGCGTCTTGTGTATGAAACTGCCATCAAAGAAGCTAAAAATTCTATTGAAGTGACAATTTTTTCATTCAATGATTTCCACCTATTTGAACTGCTGCGCGACAAAGCGAATGCGGGCGTTAGAGTAACAGTTATAATCGATAAAAAAAATGGCAACTCTTTGAGAAAATACTTAGGATCCAATGTCATTATTGTTAAACGAAAGACACATGGCTTAATGCATAGAAAACTGATGGTCGTAGACGACCATCTTGTTTTTGCAGGATCGAGTAATTTAACATCCGAATCACTGTGGTTGCATGATAACTTAGTGATAGGTTGGGATAGTGAAAATTTAGCTAAAATTATAAGACAAAAAAATTCGAGTCAAATTACTGATAAGCCAATAGTTATCAAAGACCACGATATGAATATTGGTGGTCAGCACGTGGAAGTGTGGTTTTTGCCAGAAGATAAGTTCGCCCTACAAAAGCTTTTACAACTCATACATACTGCAAAAAAAACTATACGCGTTGCGATGTTTACATGGACCCATATGCAGCTAACAGATGCGATCATTGAAGCTGAAAAGCGCGGTGTCAAAGTCGAAGTAGCCGTAGACGCTAGAGCTGCTGAAGGTGCTAGTCAAAAAGTTGTGCAGACTCTGCAGTTAGCGGGAATTAGAGTTGGACGAAATAGGGGTGGTCAATTACTCCACCACAAATTCATGTATATCGACGATACAATACTTGTTAATGGATCAGCTAATTGGACAAAAGCGGCCTTTAAATATAATGAAGATGTTTTTTTTGTGATTCATGATTTGAATGAAGTTCAAAAACGATTTATGCAAAAATTGTGGGATGTTGTATCTACAGAGTCCCAAGAAAAGCCTCCTTTACTCAAAGCTAGTTAATATCAAAATAGATTGGTCGTATAGGTTGTGTATTTCTATAAAACATCTTATTAAAAAATCTAAACTTTTTTGCCTAAGAAATTCTGTATTGTACTATCAAGATTCTCAAGGTAATAATAGCTGTTTAGATTAAGAGCTTGGTGCCATGTCTCGTTATGTTCTTTGTATGCAACACCAAATTTTTGCTGGCAAAGCGGTTTCCACAATTCATTTTTTTGACTACTAATTGTTCTGAATAGCTTACAGACCCGTTCAATTGCGATTAATTCTTTAGGTTTTAAAAACGAAAAATATGATCGACCATTTCATTCGATAAATTATTAAAATTAATCGATGACATAAAAACACTTAGTAAGAGTTAAACGATCTCATAATTTGACTTAAGTATTAACTTCTTTCCAGACAGGCGCCAGGTACGGAAAATGTTCTTCAACTTTAAACATGCCTTTAAAAAATATTGAAATTTGATTAAGTTTTGATGAAAACCTTACATCTTCCCTAGATTCTGTACCTTTGAGGTAATAGACATTTAATCCGTCTTTTGCCTTACAAAGATATAATTCTTTGATCGATTCAAAAGACTTATTATTTTTAGAGCAGAGTAAATCGACAGTACTTTTAAGAAACCACTGAGTAATCCATTGTTGTTTCTGATGTTTTTTCCATGTATCACTCTTTGGATTTTGCCTTACAACAAAAAGAATATCTTTATTTGCAGGACTATGAGCCTGTCCAAATAATGATGAAATATTTGTCGTAAATGCCTGCTCTACAGTTCTTAGATTGTAATGTAAAATATGGTCCCACTTACGCAAATTCTTAATAAGATTGTTATCAACTTGATTTTGTATTGCAGTTGAAAAAGCTTTGCAAACCATATGAAGTTTCTGCCGATCTACTTCACTGAGACAGTCTGAAACAATGGCAAATGCCTTAGCACTATTAGAACTGGGTATTATAGCACTCATAGTTAATAGTCTTGTTTGTCTGATCTAAACTGGCCATAGCTTGAAGTAGGCGTTACATTATATTCATGAGATCGTCTTCTACGTGCGGGTTTGACATAAGTGGTACCTCCTTTAACTTCGTGTTGAATGCATGAGTCTTTAAAGCTTTGGTACGACTCCCTTTTTTTTGCACAATACAAACGAAACGTTCTTCCACTATGCCAGGCACCAGCGCCGCTTAAAGTTTCTTTGGGATCGCAATTTTTAAATTGATCCATTAGGAAATCTTGCCTTTCAATATAAAAAACATCCCTGTTTTTTAATGGACTGCCAGCCAAATTAAATAGTTCTTCTAAATCACATTCATCGGTTGGAGATTTCATATTTAGTTGAATAATCTCATCTAATTTTTCAAGATGCTCTTTGCTGTTAAGATGATATGCTTGATGCCATGTTTCGCCCTTTTCTTTGTATGCAATGCCATAGTCTTTCTCATTTAGCTCGAGCCATTTATCTTCATTAAGAATTTTATAGAGCTTATTACAAACCTCTACTAGATGAGTTTCTGAAGGTTTATCTAAAAATACATGACACAGAACAACATGCTGAGATTGAGCAGGACTTACAGACATAAAATGACCCTTTCTTAATAATTTACATATTCAAAGTCATTCATAACTCAATTAATGAAAATAATTAACTCATTTTTACAAATTTTAATTTAAGAAAATCAGATCAATCATTTGATTGATCCAACAATTCCTTAAAAAAAGTATAGATTTTAAGACTAGCGCTCTCGTCTTGAATCCAGTGCAATGGTCTAATATAGATCTTGCCAGAGCAAGGAGGTGTGGCAAATACATCTTTGATGCTGTCAAATGATAAACTATTAGATGCACAAAAAATATCAATGGTTCTTTTCGAGTACCATTTCCTCAACCATTGTGAAGAGCCAATTTTTTTCTTTTCTAGACACACCGCTTCATAATCAAAAGAAATTGGACTTTTAGCAAACGAATAGATACCACTCAAATCTATACCTAATATAACATCTGTATTCTTGAGTCTATCATCAATAGCATCATCTAGTTTCTTTAATGTTACTGGATTATTGTAGACAAAAGTTCTCTTTGATGACTCACCATCAATTCTAAATGTCTTTCCAAATTTCAGTAATACAAGTTGTTTCCATGTCGATTCTTCTCGTAAAAAACGATAGAAAAATTTGTTAATACAACTCAATAAATTGATATTATTTTGATTTAAATAACAAAAAATTTGGGGATACAAATCAGTTGGCAATGATTGAAAAGTTACAGCTGACATGACTAAAGACCATTTTAAAAGAAAAAGACCACCAGCATAAATCATCCATAGTTAGAATGACACTCTACAAATTCTTTAAAAAATTTATAAACTTCTAAAACTTGTGAACATTCTTTAACATCTTTTAATAAATAGTAGGTTTTACCAGTGTTGTGTTGGTCAACATTGTAGTATTTAAAAACTTCGTTAAGATCTGTATTTTTCTTTGCGTAAAAAAACCTAACCGAGCGTCCTGAATACCATCTAGTTTGAGCTCTGGTAGTATCTTGATATTCGATTGTCCATCCTTCATAGCAACAGCTGACAACTTGAAATGCATCGTGCTTGATTTGAGGACGTTTGGCTATGTAGTAGATCTCTTTACCGAAAAATTCTAAACCAAACCCTGGCTTTTTCGCTTCAGTTTGAATGACTGAGTTAAGAGGATTTAAAAATTGCGGACTATTCCTAAAATAGGCTTCTCGCCAAGTCTCAGTATCTTCTCGATACTTAATACCATATTTTCTTAGATGAAGATTTTCCCAATCAACTTTATCAATCATAAAATTATGAAATGTTTTAGAAACTCTTTCAATTCTTACTAGATCAAGCACATCGAAGTAAGACAAAATATGCCTAAAAACATCGACTGGGAAAGAAATAGATCTAGAAATGGTCAATTTAAACCTTTGAAAAATTCAGCAATAATCGTATTAGAACGTCCATAATCCAATTCATTCGCTTTTAAACTTGTATTCACGTAAGCACAGCCTCCAGTAGCTGTAAACTGAAAGTAATTTAGACGCATATCTTCAAGCGATTTTTTTGATTTTGCACAAAATACTCTAACTGATCGTCCGCAATACCATTGACCTATCCACGTATTCATCTTTTTTAGCGTCTTGGGCACAAGCACAATATCTAATAAAGGCATAGGACACTTAACTGCATCAGCAATAGATTGTAAATCAGCTTTATCGTAATCTTTACGGGCATCCAGCATCTCTTGGATACTTAAATTCAACCTATTTAAAAGTATGGGATTATTAAAAAAATAGGCTTGTTTCCAGTTCTCATTCTCTTCTTTGTAAGTATGGCCATATTCTTTTAAACACTTGTCTTTCCAAGCCTCCTCGCAAAGCTTATTTTCTTTAAAGATTTTACAAACGCGCTCGAGTTTTAAAAGTGCGGTACCATCACATTGAGCGGTAATTAAAGATATAAGGTCTTTTGGAAGTGTATGCAAAGAAATCTGAGACATAAATTATGCTTTGGATGAAATTTTTGTGAAAAATTCTCTTATTTGATTTTGTAATTTTGGGGTCATTTGTTTTAACTTTAAAGAATAGATAGTGCCACCATATTTATTCTTTTTTTCGTAATGGTTTTCTATATCAGAAAAACTTGTCTTTGTTTGAGCGCATTGTAAAAGAATTGTTCTCATGGAATATAACTTTTTATAAGGACCGTCAATATCAGGGTGGGGAACGAAAATAATTTCTCGTTTAGTTTGTGGTTTGTAAGTTTGGTCAAACACATAGCCTATATTAAAATCAGTCCAAGTGAAATTGATTATAATTGAATTAGTTGCAGCATCATCTAGCGCTTTATCAAGAAATTTGAGGCGGCGATTAAGAAAATAGGCTTGTTTAGGTGTTTCATTAGTCTCTTTATAAGCGACGTGATTTTCCTGCAGGTTCCATTGATCCCAAAGAGGATGATGTTCTATAAAGTTTTTAAATTCTTTGCTAACACGTTCTAGCTTTAATAGTGAATTTGCATCACAGTAAGAAAAAATCGTAGATGATATTATTTTTGTCGGCGTTGTATCAAGTGAGATAAAAGACATTATAACCTGTGCGGGAGTGATCAGACAATGAGTATAGAAAAAATAAATGATTTTCGCATAGGGATTATCGGTTATGGAAAAATGGGTAAAATGGTTCAGCAAATAGCTTTTGCCAATGAAATTACCGTTCAGTCAATCATTCCCTCTATTGAAAAACTGTCTCACAACTTGGTTGAAAACTGTGATGTTCTTATCGACTAAATATTTGGTGGTTATGATGTTGCCGGTCACGAGACCAACAATAATCAAAAAGTGGATAGCCCATCTGGCAGCGCTAAAACACTTACAGAAACTTTACTTAAATATTTTCCTCCAAAAAAACAGCCTCTTTACGACACATCATACTCGCAAATTGATCAAAAAGAATTGCATTTAAGTAGTAAAAGAATTGGATCAATTGTTAGTACACATACTGTGATAATTCTTTTTGCGATACGATTGAACTTACACGCACAAGAGACGGCCTTGCATTAGGCGCTATGAAGTGCGCTCCAGTTTGAAAATTGTGAACTCATCGCATTGAGATGTAATTAAAATTATAAGGTCTTTTGGAAGTATATGCAAAGAAATCTGAGACAAAAGTTATGCTTAGGATAAGGTTATACGAAAAAATGTTCTTATTTGATTTCGAACTTCTGGCGTCATTTTTTTCCAGTGTATGCTGAAAATTGTGCCGCCATTTTCTTCCCGTCTTTTACAATGTTTTTCAATATCCAGAGAATTTATTTTTGCTTGGGCAAATTTGAATGAAATACTTCTTAACGAATAAAATTTTCTACAACAGCCATCATTGTCACCATTTACCATAATCGGATGATAAATATCAATAATTTCTCGCTTTGAATTTGGGCAGTAATTTTTCCTGAAAACACTATCAATGTTAAAATCTGCTAGAGTCATGTGGTTTCTAAGAGGATTTGTCTCATCATCATCAATTTCCTTTTGAGTACATTTCGCTCTAAAAGTATTCATAGCAGCATCATCAATATCCTTATCTAAAAGCTCAAGTCTATGGTTTAGAAAATACGCTTGCTTAGAGGTTTCGTTAGCCTCTCTGTATAGAAAATGATTCTCTTGCAAAATGTGATGATTCCAAACAGGATGATCAACAATGATTTCTTTAAAAAATTTACAAACACGTTCTAGCTTTAATAGTGTATTTGGATCACAGTAAAAAAAAATCGTAGATGCTATTTCTACGGGCATTGTATCAAATGTGATATAAGACATTATAACCTGTGCGGGAGTGATCAGACAATGAGTATAGAAAAAATAAATGATTTTCGCATAGGGATTATCGGTTATGGAAAAATGGGTAAAATGGTTCAGCAAATAGCTTTTGCCAATGAAATTACCGTTCAGTCAATCATTCCCTCTATTGAAAAACTTTCCCACAACTTGGTTGAAAACTGTGATGTTCTTATCGACTTTTCTCATGCATCAGTTGCTCCTCGTTTGATTGAACAGGCCCTCTCATTTCAAAAGCCTGTGGTTAGTGGTACGACGGGCTGGAAGCCCGACGTACCACTATTAACTGATTTAGCTTTGAAGAATAAAACAGCATTCTTACACGCGACTAATTTTTCATTAGGTTTTCATATTTATAACAAGCTCGTTGCACAATCAGCTGAATGGCTAAATAAACTTGGTGGTTATGATGTTGCCGGTCACGAGATCCACCATAACCAAAAAGTGGATAGCCCCTCTGGCAGCGCTAAAACACTTGCAGAAACTTTACTCAAACATTTTCCACAAAAAAAACAAACCCTCTACGACACCTCATACTCGCAAATTGATCAAAATGAATTGCATTTCAGTAGTACAAGAATTGGATCAACTGTTGGTACACATACTGTGATGTTTGATTCTTTTTGCGATACGATTGAACTTACACACAGAGCTCGCACAAGAGACGGATTTGCTTTAGGCGCTTTAAAATGCGCTCAATGGATAAAAGGTAAAGTGGGCTATTTTACAATCGATGATTTTATCGACTCAATGAAAGAATGCTGCGAGGTCGTTTCATGAAAATTAAACCAGGTA
The DNA here is from genome assembly GCA_016463375.1 of Parachlamydiales bacterium. GTDB lineage: Bacteria > Chlamydiota > Chlamydiia > Chlamydiales > JAEMRK01 > JAEMRK01. Next base: position 23,068 of record JAEMRK010000011.1, read on the forward strand.
TCATAACAGCACTTGTCACTCCCTTCAAAGAAGGCAGACTTGATGAAGATATGCTTCGCTTTCTTATCAATCGACAACTTCAAGCAGGAATTGATGGCCTTTTATTACTTGGAACAACTGGGGAATCTCCTACATTAAGCCTTGAAGAGTCCAAACGCATTGTTGAAGTTGCAGTAGAAGAAGCTAAAGACAAAGTTCCATTAATTATAGGAACAGGATCGTATTCAACAGAACAAACGATTAAAAATTCTCAACTAGCAAAAGATCTTGGAGCTGACGCTTCTTTAATCATTACCCCCTATTATATTAAACCGACACAAGAGGGTTTGTACTTACACTATAAAGCCGTTAACGACGCAGTTGATTTGCCTATAATTATCTACAGTATACCAGCCAGAACAAACGTTGAGATTCAATTACCGACATGGAAAAAACTCTTAATATTAAAAAATATGGCAGCCATTAAAGAGTGTACAAGTCAAGCAGAAACAATCAGTACACTTTTAGATTACTGTCAAAATAATCATCCCGATAAATTTATCTATACTGGCGATGATGCCTTCACTTTACCATTGATATCTCTTGGAGGTCATGGATCTATTTCTGTAACGAGTAATTTGTTTCCAGAAGAAATGATTGCATTATGTCACTCGGCATTCGATGGTGATTTTATAACTGCAAAACAAAAGCATTATTCTTTGTTACCCTTATTTAAAACACTATTTTTAGAGTCCAACCCTATACCTATTAAAGAAGCTCTCAATGCAATGGATATTGCAGTTGGTGGATTAAGATTACCCCTTTGTGCAATGCAAAAAGACAAAAAAGAAATCCTTTTAGATGCACTAGAAAAATATCAAACGATTAATGCTTCAATGGTGTCACAATGAAAAAAATTTCAGTTGGAATATTAGGTGCAACAGGAGTTGTTGGTCAGCAATACATCAAACGATTAATTGATCATCCCTGGTTTGATATCACTTATTTAGCAGCTTCAGTTCAATCAGCTGGTAAAAGTTACGGACAAGCTGTCGAAGGGCGCTGGCGATTGCCAGAAGCCCTTCCGGAAAACATCAAAAACTGTTATGTCCATTCAATTAACCAAGTAAGAGAAGCATCAAAGCTTTGTACTATACTATTTTCTGCAATCGACACCCAAACGGCAAAAATTTGGGAACCACAATTTGCAGAAGCTGGTCTCATTGTTATTTCTAATGCGTCAGCTTACAGAAATGATGATGCAGTCCCTATCATTATACCAGAGATAAATGCTGATCATTTAAAACTTGTACAAAGGCAAAAAGAATTAAAAGGATGGAAAGGAGGCCTTTTAGTTAAACCTAACTGTACAGTGCAATCTTATCTCCTACCCCTGCATGCAATTCATCAAAAAGCTCCTATCAAACGAGCTATTGTGACAACAATGCAAGCTGTATCGGGCGCTGGCTATCCAGGAGTGGCTTCACTTGATTGTTTGGACAATATCGTCCCCTACATTGCGGGCGAAGAAGATAAATGTGCAAGCGAGCCCCTAAAGATCTGGGGTACTTTAAATGCAGACTCCATAGAGCCTGCAAAATATCCTATTTTTTCAGTTCATTGTAATAGAGTGCCCATAACTGATGGGCATACATCTTGTGTTTCCTTTGAATTTTTAGATGAAAAATTGGACCAAGATGAAATTATTGAACTATGGAAAACGTTTGAGGGTCCTCCTCAATCGTTACAATTGCCATCGGCCCCAAAAAAACCATTAATCTATCGAATTGAAAATGATAGGCCACAACCAAGACTTGATCGAGATTCAGAAAATGGCATGGCAGTTACTATGGGAAGGCTCAGACCCTGCCCTGTATTTGACTGGCGTTTTGTTACATTATCTCATAATACAGCTAGAGGTGCCGCAGGTGGTGGAGTTCTTAACGCAGAACTATTTATTCGATCTTCCCAAGAGGAGTTTCAAGAAGCCACCATGAACTTAGCCCTAAGTAGATGATTGTCGCGACAATATCTGTACACATAAGGGTAACAGGTCCTGACGCTACTTTAGGATCCATCTTTAAACGGTGTAAAATGACCGGAAATATAAGTCCAAAAGATGCTGCGACAATCACAGACGAAATGACGCTAACGGCAATAACAATCATCGGCCCTAGCGCCAAACTCCACATTAAATAAGCAAGCCCGGTTAGAAAACCACACGTTACTCCTAGTAACGTGACGGTTTTCCACTCTAATAAAAGGCGTTTAATCATCCGCCTTTTTTGCATTTGATGCAGACATTGTATCGCTAATGTCATTGATTGAGTCGCAACCGATTCACAAAGTGTTAATACAAGGGGTATAAACATTGCGATAATCACAAATTGGACTAATACTTCTTTGAAAAGTAAAGCGATCCCTGCACAAATCAAACCTGCTGCTAAATTACACAAAAGCCACGGCATTCTCAGACAATAGGAGCGCCAAGTAGAACGCCATTTTCGCTGCTCGACTGAAAATCCGATAAATTGAAAGATGCTACGGAATAAATCCGATTGAGCTTTTACTGATTGGACATAGTTTTCTTCTGGAGGAGCAATCTTTAAATACCCCTCAAGCCTACCTTCTGCAGAGACAACTGGTAGTGCTAATAGATGATGATCGCTTAAAACTTTTAAAGCTCTTTCCAAAGTATCAGTGATTTTGACTTTAGCAATATCGGTATCGAAAAACTTTTCGATCTTTGTATCTGGCTGGTAATAGAGTAAATCTCTAGCAGAGAATACCCCAACTAGCTTTTTGCTTTTGTCGACGACGTAAAAATATTGGATATGGTAGGGTCGAGGCCTTGAGCGCAATATGGTTAGTACATCATTGACGGTCATATCGGGATAATAGTAGTTCAAAACAGGTGCAATGAACTCTTTGACCTTTTTACTTAAATCACGAGGATTAAAATCCTCGTTAATATCAATGTGCATATTCACACCCTTTTAAACTCTTAATAAACAATTAATAATTTTAATTAAAAGAATAAAATATGGTCGCTCGTAATAGTCATTTAGAAAAATTAAAAGGTACTTATCTATTTAGCCAAATTGATAGTTATAAAAAGAAGTTACTAGATAAAGACCCTTCCATACAACTGATTAGCTTAGGCACTGGTGACACCAGCGAGCCTATAACTCCTCATATAACGCAAGCTATGGTCACTGAATGCCAACGTCTTGGCACTTTAGAGGGCTACAGAGGTTATGGACCAGACTTTGGTCTGCCCCAGCTCAGAAAAAAAATATCCGATGTCCATTATAAAGGACTCGTTGATCCAGAAGATATCTATGTATCAGATGGTGCGGGCTGTGATATCGCCAGATGGCAAATGCTATTTGGTGCTCAACACACATTAGCTGTACAAGATCCATCCTACCCAGCTTATGTCGATAACGGTGTCATAATGGGTCAAACAGGAACTTTTGATGCCGATAAGAAGATCTACAAAAAAATTGTTCCCTTAGCCATGAGGCCAGATAACAATTTTTTTTGTGATTTAAGCACGATTGAAAAAACAGATATCATCGCTCTTTGCTCTCCGAATAATCCAACTGGTACAACACTTAATCGTGAGCAATTTCAACAATTGGTAGATTTTGCAAAATCGAATCAATCCATTATTTTGTACGACGCTGTCTACACCCCATTTATAAGGGATAAAAGCATACCTCAATCAATATATGAGATTCCAGGGGCTAAAGAAGTCGCGATTGAATGTCACTCGTTTTCTAAATCTGCTGGATTTACAGGAGTTAGACTGGGGTGGAGTGTGGTTCCAAAAGAACTTAAATATGATGATGGCACGCCCGTTTATCCAGATTGGCAGCGTATCTCTACGACAAGCTTCAATGGAGCTTCACTCATATCTCAAGCTGGCGGCTTGGCTGCACTTGATGAAAAGGGGTTACAAGAAACTAAAGCACAAGTTGATCATTACTTAATGAATGCTAAAATATTAAGAGACACATTGAGTGGTCTTGGGTTTACTATTTACGGTGGTGAAAATGCACCCTACCTTTGGTTACATTTTCCAAAAGCAGACTATCCTGGATTGACATCCTGGGATATTTTCGAAGATATTCTCAATAGATCTCATGTTGTTACAATTCCTGGATCTGGATTTGGACCTGCAGGAGAAAATTTCATTAGACTCAGTGCTTTTGGCCACCGTCAAAAAATTTTAGACGCAGCAAAACGTTTAAAAAACTGGGCAGAAACTAGTCCTTTAAATCTTCAAGCAACTGCGTCCAAGTAATTGATCCTTCTCTGAGTAATTTCCATTGACCATTTGCGTATTCAATAATGGTCGATGGTAAATTTGAGCTAAGACTCTCCCCTTCTATCACAGGAAAATCAGAACCAAATTTATTCTCAACGTCTTGAGCCGTTAACGCAGGTTCTTCACCTGTAATGTTTGCAGATGGTACAAGCAAGGGACCCGATAAACGAAGCAGGTCCAAAGTTGGCTTGCAATTGGGAATGCGAAAAGCACAAGAGTTCAAATGGGATCTTGCAATAGATGGAATGAGATCAGTATTGACAGGCACAACAATAGTTAAGGGTCCTGGCCAATATTTATCCATTAGCTTTGGAAGATGGTAAGGAATTTCAATTAAATAATTATAGAGATCAGCAGGTGTTGCAATTTGAACAACAAATGGTTTATCGAGAGGTCGTTTTTTAAAAGAATAAAGATTTTGAATAGCATGCACGTTATGAATACTTACAGCTAAACCATACACAGTATCTGTTGGTATGGCTACGATCTTACCTTGCAACAGCCATGCGGCTGCCTGATTAATTGGAATAAGCATGGCTGTTTAAAAAATTTGAATTATTCGTCTTCTAACTCTTCGTCGTCGTCTTCAAATTCCTCATCATCGAGGTCTTCATCGTCGTCTTCGAAGTCTTCAGTGTCATCATCTTCGTCTTCCAAATCGTCGTCGAAGTCATCATCGAATTCTTCTAATTCAAATTCTTCTTCATCCCCCTTTTTGGTGTCTAAGATTTCTTGATAATTCGTATTTAGGTCCATCTGCCGTCCCATTATATATCCTCCAGTAGCAGTTAGAAATGGCAAGGTCTGTCATTTTGACTATATAACCGATTATTGACAATCACAAAACTTTTCTTAAAAAAAATTTGTACTGGCCGTCTCTTATTTGCAAAAAACTATATTTACTATAGAATTCATACTAATCGACCAGTCCTGCCAATTAATAATTATTGGCACCATCCTGGGATATAATTATTTCTTTATGTTTACCATAGTTTCTTTAGCAATTACCTTATTCTTAGTCATCAACTCACTCGGTATGGCTCCTGCTTTAATTTCTTTTATAGCCGACTTTCCAAGAGCTAAGCAAAGAAGCATTCTTCTTAGAGAAGCATTTTTTGCCTTTGTTCTTACATTGGTCTTTGCATTTATTGGACGCTATTTCTTCGCATGGCTGAATGTCACTCAGCCTGCTGTTCAAGTGTCTGGTGGTCTAATTTTATTTTTTATAGCTCTGCGCATGATATTCCCTCAGCTTAAAGGTAAAGATCAACAGATCTCTAAAAGCGAAGAGCCCTTTATAGTACCAATTGCAACACCCATGTTGGCTGGCCCCGCTGTTTTAGCAACAGTTATGATTGAATCCACTCAAGTGCCAAGCCATGTCATTCTGTTCAGTGCAATCATTATCGCTTTTGCAGCAACAACTGCTGTACTTATAGCCGTTTGCTATCTTCAAAAAGTAATTGGAGCTCGAGGACTTAACGCTTTAGAAAAATTAATGGGTTTAATACTAACTCTTTTAGCTGTTCAAATGTTGCTAAAAGGGGCTGAATCTTTTGTTTTAAATACTATGCAACCAATTGGTTAAAAAATGACACCTACTAATTTATTTTCCATTAGCTTAACACTTTTTTTAATCATGGATCCTTTAGGTAACATACCCGTTTTTCTATCGGTACTTTCCAAAGTTCCAGCTAAAAATCGTCGTAAAGTGATTTTTAGAGAATTGTGCATTGCATTATTAGTCATGGTATTTTTCTTTTTTTTAGGAAACGCCATTTTAAAATTACTGCACATCCAACCCTTTGCTGTGCAAATCACTGGCGGTATCATCTTATTTTTGATCGCTATACCTATGATTTTTCCAAAAGCTAAAACGGCAGAAGAAAAAGTCGACACTGATCCCTTTATTGTGCCATTAGCCATACCTCTTGTTGCTGGACCATCAATTTTAGCAACTATTATGATCTATGCACGTAACGCATCTGATAGTCCGATTGTATTAAGTGGTATTATGATCGCTTGGGTCTTTACAACCGTAATTTTGTTATCAAGTTCATGGTTTTCAAAGGTACTTGGTACAAGAGGACTTCGTGCTTGTGAGCGCTTAATGGGACTTATTTTAACACTTCTAGCTGTTCAGCTCTTTTTACAGGGCATTGAAACATTAATCAGAACTCCAATCGTCGTGGCTATTAAATAAAGGAGATGAGTGCACAACATTGCCCTTTTAGTTTCTTATGAAGGGACCACATACTACGGCTGGCAAAAAACAATCGCCGGTCCCAATATAGAAAATACTTTACAAAGTGCCTGCGAACAACTTCTCCAACAACCGATCATCCTTCAAGCAGCAAGTCGCACTGACCGTGGCGTTCACGCCTCGGGGCAGTGCGTTAATTTCTTCTGTAATAAACCAAATCTTGATTGCTCAAAAATTTTACTAGGTCTTAACGCGTTATTGCCTCCTTGCATTCGCATCTTAGATGTATCGGTTAAACATGAAACTTTTCATCCGACAATTGATTGTACTGCAAAAGAATACCATTACCAAATCTGTTTAGGAAAAGTTCAAAGACCTCAGCATAGGCTATTTTCTTGGCACTGCCCTTATGAATTAGATTTTGAAAGAATGAATGTCGCTGCCAAAAGCTTGGAGGGAGAGCACGATTTCTCGGCTTTTTGTAATGGACAAAAAAATACTCACTATGCGCATTATAGACGCCACATTAATGAGATCGACATACAAATTGCACAAGAGAACCGCTGTTTAATACGTGTCAAAGGCAACCACTTTTTGTACAAAATGGTGCGCAATATTGTTGGAACATTAGTGATGGTGGGTCGAAAAAAAATGATTGCTGAAGAAATTGGGCAACTTTTGCAATCCAAAGATAGGCGTTTAATAGGTCAAACAGCACCAGCTTGTGGATTAACGTTATTTAAAGTTTATTATTGAAGGGTATGAAAAATGAAACGCAATGAATTGTGTTGGTGTCAAAGTGGAAAAAAATGGAAAAAATGTCACTACCCTCAAGAAAATCCTAACTTTAGAGCTTCTTTAGCTGACGAATACTGGAAAAAATACAAAATACGTATCAAGACAGAAGATCAAATTAAAGGCATAAAAGCTGCGTGTTTGTTAAATGCGCAAATTTTAGATGCGGTCTGCTTAATGGCCAAAGAAGGAGTTACAACAAAAGAACTCAATGATTACGCCAATAAACTCTACAAAGATGCAGGAGCAATCCCCGCTCCTTTAAATTACGGACATCCACCTTACCCAGCTAGCATTTGCACATCATTAAATGAAGTTGTCTGTCATGGAATTCCAGGACCCCGAGTATTGCAAAATGGCGATATCATGAATGTTGACGTCTCTACGATACTTAATGGATACTACGGTGACTGCAGCAAGATGGTCACAATCGGAACTGTTAGTCCCGATAAACAACTCGTTGTTGATACTGCTTACGAATGCTTGATGAAAGCTATAGACGTCGTCAAGCCAGGGGCTTTGTTATCAGAAATTGGCGAAGCTATTGAGAGCCACGCTCATAATAAAGACTGCTCTGTCGTATACCAATTTGTCGCACACGGAGTTGGTGTAGAATTTCATGAAAATCCACAAATACCACATTGCCGAAATCGTCTGCGATTACCTATTGTCGAAGGTATGACGTTTACAATTGAGCCGATGATTAATGCAGGTGTTGCAGAAGCTGTGATTGATCCCACAGATCAGTGGACTGCAACCACCAAAGATAAAAAACCCAGCGCGCAGTGGGAACATACGCTACTGGTCACCTCTGATGGTTATGAGATACTTACTCCTTGGACGAAGTAACAACGTCTGTTGTTGATAGTTTTGTCGTGCTTTCAAAAACAGGTAAGACCGATCCTTGATAATGAGAGAGTATAAATTGCTCCATTTCAGGTGATGTTAAAGCTTGCTTAAGAGCAATTAAATCTTTGTTATTTTCTTCACCTTGACGAATCACCAATACATTTGCAAATGGAGAATCAGCATTCTCTATATACAGCGGTTTAATAGGTAGACGCGCTTGCAATATAAAATTAGTTGTAATTGCTGCTAAGTCAACATCGTCTAATGAACGTGCAAGTAGAGCTGCATCCACTTCAACAAGCTCTAAACCAGCTCTTTTTTCAGTAATATCAAGAATGCTGCACGTCAGCCACTTGCTTGACGAATCAAGTTTAATCCATCCAAGTTGTTGTAAAAGGGCTAATGCTCTTGATTGATTTGTTGGATCACTTGGTATTGCTACCAATAATCTATCGCCTACATCATTCAAGTCTTTCAATTTTTTAGAGTAAAGACCCATAGGTTCGATATGAACTTTTTGGTATGACACTAAATTATAATGAAAATTTTCATTTTCAACTTCTAGGTATGGGCGATGTTGGAAAAAGTTTGCATCGACCTCTTTTTCAGCAAGGGCGCGATTTGGAATGTGAAAATCATCTACGACGACCACTTCTAAATCGATACCTTGTTTTGCTAATTGAGGTTTGATAGCTTCTAACATTTCAGCATGAGGAACTGACGTTGCTGCAACGCGTAATTTATCTTTAGAAGATCCACACCCAGTCAATGTCATTACAACGCCTAATAAACATAGGACTTTCGTCCACCATAGATTTTTATTTTTCATGTATTTAACTCCTTTCCTCGTTTCAGATAGAGCCGTTTTGAAATAAACGAACCTATCCACTCTACGCCCTGCACGACGGCTATCAGTAATACAACTGTCGAAACCATAATAGTCGGATTAAATCGCTGGTATCCATATTGGATCGCCACTTTACCAAGACCACCACCACCGACCAATCCTGCCATAGCACTGTAGCCGATGACGCTCACAAAAGTTAGGGTGGCGCCGTTTATCAATGCAGGTAACGCCTCGACTAATAATACTTTATAAATGATCTGTCTGAGCGAACATCCCAAAACAATTGCGGCTTCCATTAATGAGCGGTCAACTTCTTTCAAAGCACTTTCAACAACTCTTGCAACAAAGGGAATGGCTGCTATCGTTAATGGAACGATGGCACTGGTTGTGCCAAGAGATGTCCCAACAATCCAGCGCGTTAATGGCAAAATAGCCACTAATAAAATCGCAAAAGGAAATGATCGACCAATATTTACGATAAAACCTAATAACTTATTTACAAATGGGTTAGGCCTTAAATGCCCTTTACCAGTAATAGTTAATAGAATGCCTAACGGCAATCCTATTAGAAATGCAAAGAAACACGAGACACTTACCATGTAAAGAGTCTCTAATAAAGCTGGCCATAATAGTGAAAAACCATCGTTCATAAAATGACCTCCTCAAAAGCGACGCCTTTTTCATACAAATAATTAAGCGCCTTTTTAACATCGCTATCATCGCCTAAAAGCTCGACCATCAAATGACCGATTAATCCGTTTTTCAATGAATCAATGGTGCCCAATAAAATGTTCACAGTTAAATTAAAATCGCGCATTAGCGTGGAGATGACAGGCTCTTTAACTCGATCGCCAACAAACGATAAGCGATACAAATTTTTGCGATCGACGAAGTCTTTTAAGTCATCGACACCAAGATGCAGTAATTTTTTAGTCGTGGGATGTTTTGGTGCGTAAAAAAGATCTGAAACAAGTCCTTGCTCCACAATTTTTCCAGCTTCCATCACAGCTACTTTGTTACACAGTCTTTTGACAACACCCATTTCATGAGTAATGACAAGCAGTGTTAATCCATACTTTTGATTGCAATCGAGTAAAAGCTGTAAAAGCTCTGATGTCGTTTGAGGATCAAGTGCTGATGTTGCCTCGTCACACAAAAGCAAATCGGGATTAGTCACTAATGCTCTTGCAAGTCCTACTCTTTGCTTTTCGCCACCACTTAACGAACTTGGATAGGCGTCGCGCTTATGCCATAAACCAACGCGCTCTAACCAAATTTGAGCACTTTGTTTGCGCTCTTGAACAGGTACTTTAGCTATTTCTAAAGGGAAAACGACGTTTTCAAAAACAGTACGCGACGGGAATAAATTAAAATGCTGAAAAACAACACCAATCTTTTTAAAAAAATTATTAACAGATTTGATTGGTTGATTATCTAAAAATAAACTGCCGCTACTTGGGAATTCTAATTGGCAAATACAGCGCATCAACGTGCTTTTACCAGCGCCGCTGTAGCCAATCATCCCATACACATCCCCTTGTTCAATTTTTAAATTGATATTATCTAAAGCGGGGTGGGCTTGATTGGGGTAATATTTAGAGAGATTTTGGATATGTAATACGACGGGAACAGAGCATTGCGCGTGTTGAGTCATTAATCCCTCGACAATTTCTTATTATAGAGGGTTTATTTTATAGTATTTAGTATTTAAAAGAAAGGATTACTAGAGAGTACTAATTGGAATTAGTTAGTGTATTAACAATATCAATTAACATTTTATTTTCTTGTTCAACTTGATCTAACTCTTCAGCCATCGACTCTAAAGAAGTAATTAGTTTTTGATTATCTTCATCTTGAGAGCGAAGATTTTCAAATTTTTCCATGTCATTACATAAGAGCTGTCCTTCTTGATTAAAGGTAAGGACCCTTGTTTCGTGTAAAACATCAGTTTTTTCACTAAATTGCTTCTTGAGTTGTTTGAATAGATGAATTTGATGTCGCAAGTTCTGTAGCTCTTCTTCAACTTCTGGCGCTGTTTGTGTCACATTAACACCTTCTGTAACAACGTCTTGTACTTCAGTTTTTACAAGAGCTTGTGCTAACGCTTCTTCAGCTTGAATTTTTTGTTTTTGTATCTCTTCCCATTCCATAGTTAAAGCAGTATGGGCTTGTGACAAAGAGAGTTTTTGTTCTTCTAAAGAGTCTGCTCGTTGTTCTAACTGCTTTAATGACTGTTGAAGCTGCGTGCATGTTTGATCTAAAGAATTAATGGTCTGTTCTTTTTCAGCTAATAGCTGTTGGTTTAAAGTGACTTGTTCGTTTTTTTGAGCAACTTCTACTTGCAGTTTTTCGACAGCCATTTCTAATAACTGCCAGCGCTCTTTTTGCTCTTCATTTGGGAGCTGCATGCGAGTTTCGAGTAATTGCTGCTGCACAGTCAAATGATCTTGATGCAATGTTTCTTTTTGCAATTGCAATTCTTGAAACTGTTCTTGATAAAGTTGAATCGTTTGGTTTAATCCCTGTATCTTCTCATAGCAGGATTGATTGTCGCGAAATAAAGCATGGATGCGCATATCAACATCTGCTCTTTCTAACTGCCATTGATCTTGAGCAATTTGTAGCGCTTCGCCGAGTTTTTCATTATGTGAGAGATGGAAGGAATGTTCTTTTTTCAGTTCTAGAACGGAAAAACGCATTTCTTCTAAAGATAACGACGTGACAACAAATCCAAGCGCCAATGCAAAATACAAACCTAATTGCCAAAAACGCTCCTGCTGAGGAATTTTCATCCAAGCAAGCGCTAAAAATACCATCATGGCGCACAAAGTAAACCAAAGACCTTTACTTGGGAAAAGCCAGCAAAGGGCGATTCCCATAACCGTAAACAATGGCAAATAATGTGTCGATTCATGCGGCTTTATAGCAGCTACCAGAAGTGTGAGCATCAAAATACAGGGTCCGAGCAACGCCCAGAATTGCATTTTACTCTCAATTTGCTTCGCAACACCTGACAAAGTGTTTCCCTCAACATGCATAGAAGTTATTCGATTATTCAAACCATACTGGCAATAACCCAAAAGGGGTCATTGACTTCAAAGTAGCTAGATTTAGATTTTTTTAGAAATTAAAAAAGACATGAGCATAAAAAAGCTCAAGTATCATTCCGATGAAACCTGCTCATTAAAATAACCATGAGCACTTTCTATGAGGTAAGCAGCAAGACATGGATCTCCCTCATACGTCATCTCAACTTGCATTTTCCCATCTTCTGATGGCTCATCACAAGTGATTAACACATAGCAAGCATTGTCTTTGCCCAATACTTTTTTTATCCTCTCCTGCATGTCCTGTTTCATTTCCCACTCCTTTGTGCGTGCCCGAATTCATCGATCAGCTTTTTGAATTACAAATTCCAGGTTTTCAGTTTCGATTGAAGAGATTCTACCCTTGAAGGGCTTAATATTAAATCTGGTCACTTGATAAGAAAATAAAAAATATTTGTCAAAACAACTGTTGTTATGTAAAAATTAAATTAATTAATTAACAATCAATTGCGGCAATACCTATTTTTAATAAAAGTACTCAAAAGTGCTTTTAAAATGGTTTGAGGGGCACAAAAGCACTTTTATATCCCATTATCGATAGTTTGCAAAGCAGTATTTCTCTAAGGTTTTATAATGCATACAACTAGACATCACTATTTTGGCGGTACATGGATTCAAAGCAAAGGCACGGCTTTCATATCGACAAATCCAGCAACAGGTGAATTGCTATGGGAAGGCAAAGAAGCATCGATAGAAGATATCGATGCAGCTTTCAATTCTGCAAGCGCTGCATCTCATGCTTGGTCCAGACTCAACATACAAAACCGAATCCACTATTTAGAAGCTTTTAAAGAGCGCGTTTCGCGCCGTTTAACTCTTCTAGCCGAAGCCATTTCCCAAGAAACGGGCAAACCTTACTGGGAAGCTGCAGCTGAAGTTAACGGCCTATTAACAAAAGTGCCACTAACAATTGATGCTTATTACAAACGCAGCGGTAGCAGACAAACTCAACAAGGCGATTATTCACATTACACGCGTCATCACCCCCATGGAGTCGTTGCTGTGTTTGGCCCATCTAATCTACCTTTACACATCGCACATGGCCACATTCTGCCGGCACTTTTATCTGGCAATACCGTCTTGTTCAAACCCAGTGAAAAGACCCCATTGGTTGCATCACTTATTACAGAATGCTGGGACCAAGTCAATTTACCGCCAGGGGTATTTAATTTGGTCCAGGGGTCTGTAGAAACAGCTCAATCGATTGTTAAACACAAAAAACTCGACGGATTGTTTTTCTCTGGCAATGACAAAGCGGGAATGCAGCTATCAGAGTTTTTTGGTTCGATGCCTCAAAAGATTTTATCACTTCAAATGGGTGGCAATAATCCATTAGTTGTTTGGGATATCACAGATCTAACAACCAGTGCTTACCTCACCATTCAGTCTGCTTTTTTAACATCTGGTCAACGCGGCACCAATGCTCGTCGCCTCATTATTCCAGCAGATCAGCACGGCGAGATTTTCATACAGACTTTAATGGCTATGATGAAGTCAATTAGAGTCGGACCTTATTTTCAAAGACCCGAACCTTTTATGGGACCAGTCATTTCACACGAAGCAGCCACTCATTTACTTGAAAAGCAACAACAACTCATCGATATGGGTGGTAAGTCTTTGATTGAGATGAGACGCACACACGAGGGTACCGCATTCTTACTACCAGGTTTAATTGATATGACTTATGCAACAAATCGATTAGATGAGGAGATCTTTGGACCTTTGCTTCAAGTTTACAGAGTGACATCTTTTCAAGAGGCTATAAAAGAAGCCAATAACACACGGTTTGGCCTAACAGCATCACTATTTTGTCCTAATCCCAAACTTTATGAAGAATTTTACCAGTCTATTAAATGCGGCATCGTTAATTGGAACTGTCCAACGACCGGCGCTAGCAGTGCTGCCCCATTTGGGGGCATCAAGCACAGCGGCAATCATAGACCAACAGCATTTACAGCTGTTGATTATTGCGCTTACCCTGTGTCATCGATGGAAACAGAAACTATGCGTTTACCAACTTATACATTACCGGGCATATCAGTTACTTATTCTTCTGAACAACAATTCATGATATGAATTAAAAGGCGCTTATAAGCGCCTCTTGTGAAGATTTGATATATAGGACTTATGCAAGCAATTCCTAAAGAAATTCTCTTAAACCTATTCCATTTTTCTCCAATTATGGAATTAACCGAATACAAAAAAGTCTGTAGATTGTGGCAAAAAATTATAACTGAGTCCCCTTTACAAGAAAAATTGATTATCGAATTCAATCGCTTTAATAAATCTTCAATAATAGAAAAATTTGATGAATTACAAGACCTTAAAACATTTGCCATAGCTAAAAATACTATTCTTTTAGCTCTTGGAATTAGAAATTTAAATAACTTTATCACAATCGAAGAATGTTCTAT
>JAEMRK010000057.1 GCA_016463375.1 Parachlamydiales bacterium
AAACTTATGGTTTAAGGACTTATTTCAAGAATACATAATATTGGAAAAGGAAATATGTCGAATTTAAATCTGTAGCAAAACTCTGAGATAAACTTTAAAGTTTGCTAGATTTATTGAGTAAAATTTTTAAAGCTTTTTCAAAGACGTGCTTTGTCCAGAATAATCCCTTGAATTCATATTCATTTAAGCAGTAATCTAAAAATATTGTATTGATTTTATTCAAATCACTGATTAAGTCGCCTTTGTATGGAATAGTTTGCTTGACTCTTTTGGCGGCATTTAAAAGCAATTCGACTTCATGCCTTATTTCGCAAGAATCTGGAAAATTAAACCATCGTGCTTTGAACATTCGTCTTTCGAGTTTATCTCTCTTATTTGAAAATATAAGACTAGGTATTGAATTCGAAAACAATAATAATAAATCTACATTGCGCTCTAATAATGATAATTCGCCACGATTTCTAGACGACGCACCAAATTTAATCCAAGATTTTGTATCTAAAAGATAATAATCTATGGCTTTATTAAAATATTCCAAATGATAAGGATCGCTGCATGTTTTGTGCATTGTAGTAGGTCCTGTTTTTAGTAATTTAATTTTGGTATGTCGAGATGAGAAAAGAGAGTCTGAAGATCTTAATCATTTTTCGCAACAGAGATGTGATGGATCAAGTGTTTTTGCAAAGCCTTTTTAGATAGTTCTAAAGCCATATAATCATTGTATTTGATTTCAGGAAAATTTGGGCTAACAAAATTTTGATTGAGAAAACTCAAGTGCATTTCTACTGCAGATTGAACATTTTTTAAATGAGATAATGAATTTTTAGGATCATTGCAATTTTTAGAAATTAACAAATAACGTTTAATAACTTTGTTTATTTTCAAAGATTCTGGGAAATGCTTAAATTGAGTCTTAAAAAGTTTTTTCTGTAACCGCCATGAATAATCTGCATTAGAGTCATTAAACAGTACAATTTCTAAGCATATCAAACGAAACAACTTAAAATCTTCGATATCAAAGGGCTTTTCTCCCTTTGTCCAGTGAGTTAGTAATGTTGAAACCCGATCGGATAAATTTCGTTTAAAATTATCATCTAGTCTTTGTTGAAATGATGAAAATTTAGAGTCGTTGGTTATTTCTGCATCATGTGATAAGTAGTCCGAATGTGCTTTGAACAGTCTTTCAGTCAAACTATTGTAAACATTTGTTTGCGGATCAATCATACTTTTAATGATTGAAAAAATGGATTCTAAAGACTTTATGTCTTTAGCATTCATCACAATTTTTCGATCGTCAAGACGACCCATAAAAATTGATGCTAATGAAGCTAAGCGAATAGGGGATGATTCATCATTGATTAGGCTTTGAATTGAAGAGGTCATAAACCTTTAGAGGTGCTAAAATTTAAACTGCAAATTTATAAATGCTTTAAGGCTATACCTTGAATCCATTTTAGGCCATCTAATTCATATTTAGTATATTGAACAGATTTCTGCATCTCATCAATTTTTGATACTAATCCAATGTAGTCTTCTTCATCAATTATTTTTAACCCTTTTTCAATAAGATTTTGTACACTTAAATCTAACTTTAAACCCTTTTTAAACTGTAACCATTCTGCTTTAAATAGCCGTCTGTTTAATGTGTCCATTTTCTTTGAATCATAGTCATGGAAAGTAGTTGAAAAAATCTGAATTGCTTTTTTAAGCGCATAAAAAGTGTCGCAATCAACATTCGCTCTGCAATTTTTTACATCTTTTGTAATTTTTAGATAGCTATCGAGTGTGGCTGTTACAAAAGGTTTTAAGTCGCGGTTTATGGTTATGGACATAATTTCTCCTTAAGAGAAGCCGATAATGGAATTATCGGCTTTGAAATTATCGATTAAGGTTTTTGAGCAGGTTGAGCCATGCTACCTAATTTTGGATCGTATTGTGCAGGGGTTTGTATAGTAGGAACTCGCGCAGTATTTCCTCTCAATTTTGTATTAATGTCAGTACTAACAGGTTCAACAAAACCAGGGTAAGAGTTTCTATTAGATTGAGATGCTGGAATAGCCGGAGCTACATTACCACCAAGAGATGGATTATAGTGTTGAGGTGCAAGCCTACGTTGATCTTTGTTCAAAACATTAACAGCCCAATTAAGAGCCTTTACTTCATCAGGATTAGACGTTTTATGGTTTCTTCGAAGATCCCCAGCTTGGGATAACATAGTGCATACAATGTCATAAGAAAAATAAAGTCGATTTTGCACTATTGTTTTAATTAATTGAATAATATTTCCATCAATTTTATTATTATGCCCAAAATTTAACACGAGAGCTTTTACACGCTTTCGATCTAATTTTTCTGCCAGTTTGTCATTTTGGGGATGACTCGTTAGTAAAGCTTGCACGCGATCAGAAAATTCAGAAAACCTACTCAGAGAAGAGTAATCTGGACCACCTTTAATCCAGTTTTTAGACTCACTGATTAAGCTGTTTAACATGTAGTTTTGAAATCCTGTTGGGTTATAACTACTAGATAGTGGATTTGCTGTAGATGCCATTAAAATTTCCTTGGTTCGAATTATTATAAAAAACTATTGGCTTTTTAAGCATTATCTCTCTGCAAGAAAATGCATGATCCTTGCTTTATCTTCTTTAATAGTATAGACGGCGCGATGAACAAATGCGCTAAGCAATTTGTGGCATGTGCTCATCTTGAATCGTACTTTGAATAAATTTAACCTGAGATCGATCTTAGAAGGAAAAAACAAAAAATCAAATGTTTTTAAAAATAAATGGATTCTTTGATATAGCTCAGAGTATTCCTCGGATGATAATCGGTGATATTTGCTTTGCCTTATATGAAGAAGCTTCTCGAGATAAATATCATGCATAAGATGTGCATAAAATTTATGGTGGGAGTTGTTACACTTGCTATTTTTTTTTGCTGCTACTGTAGATTCTAAGGATCTAATATTTTTATTAGCAATGGAACTACTATCATAAAAAGTAAAATCCCCTAGTTGATTTAAAGGATTGTCTGATTGTTCTGTTCTTGCATACAAATACTGAAATTTGCCTGCATCGGGTGGTATTGACTTTTTAGGTAGCGGAGGTTGAGAATCAGCTGAATCGGTTTTTAATAATTTCAAGAAGACATGTTGTGCCCATTTAATGGCTTGCTGATCTTTAGTACTCACTGATGAATTGAGCAATTTAGTCGCTGCTTGTAGATGATAGACAATATCACTTTGACTGAAATTTTTGCGTTGATCTTTACCTATTAATTTTAAAAAGTAAATTGTGGAAGGTTCCAGATTTAAATGCTTAGGCTTCAAAAGCCACTCTGCTTTGATAAGCGTTCTTTCAAGTTTTTGCTTTTTTACAGTGTCTTGAATGCAAAATCTTTTAAGAAAATTTTCAACAACATCTGTAAATGCTGTAAACTCGTGAATATCTTTATAGCTAAATCTACCTTTAATCCACGCTTTGCCCTCTTTTAAAAAACGATTAGACATTTCAATTGCATAGTGTGTGTGATAACCATTGTTGCAAGGAACTTGTGTTGTTGCGTCCATCTTATTTCCTTGTTTCGTCTAAAAAAGATACATTACCGCAATTCTTTTACATATGACAACGTCTTTTTGATTTGATCAAAGAGTGTCAAAAATCTGACGGGATGCTATACAAAATCATTGATCATTGAAATATTGGAGAAAATATGGCTGCGCTTAAAGATATTGAGAAATTACTAGGGGACAAGTCAGAAGGGCTTTTGAATCACGTTTGTAAAACTATACCAAAAGAAATGTTACATATTCCGACAAGCGATTGGGTTGATCGTATGTTTACACAAACTGATCGCAACATTAGAGTACTGCGTTCATTGCAAACATTGTATTCAGCCGGACGATTAGCAAATACAGGTTATTTATCAATTCTACCAGTAGATCAAGGTATTGAACATTCGGCTGGTGCATCATTTGCTGCCAATCCTATGTACTTTGATTCTGAAAATATCGTTAAGTTAGCACTCGAAGGTGGTTGTAATGCCGTTGCTTCCACATTAGGAGTGTTAGGAAGTGTGGCTCGAAAATACGCACACAAAATCCCCTTTATCTTGAAACTTAATCACAATCAGCTCTTATCCTATCCTACAATTTACGATCAAACAAGGTATGCCACTATCAAGCAGGCTTTCGATATGGGGTGTGTGGCTGTTGGTGCAACAGTTTATTTTGGATCTGAAGAGAGTAACAGGCAAATTACTGAAGTGTCTGAATGGTTCGAAGAAGCGCACGATTTAGGTCTGGCTACAATTTTATGGTGTTATACTAGAAACTCTGCTTTTAAAGTCGATAAAGTCGATTACCACACTTCAGCTGATTTATCCGGACAAGCTAACCACTTAGGAGTGACAATTCAAGCCGATATCATCAAACAAAAGCTTCCGACTAATAACGGAGGATATAACGCCGTTAAATTCGGTAAAACAGATGAACGTGTTTATTCAAAGCTTACAACTGACCATCCAATAGACTTAACACGATACCAAGTTGCCAACTGCTACATGGGAAGAAATGGATTAATTAATTCTGGGGGTGCTTCTGGAGATAATGACTTCCAGGACGCTGTCTGGACAGCGGTGGTCAATAAAAGAGCTGGTGGGATGGGATTAATTTCTGGGCGTAAAGCTTTTCAAAGACCCATAAATGAAGGCATTGATCTGCTTCATGCAATACAAGATGTCTATCTTTGCAAAGATGTCACTATTGCTTAAATTAGAAAATAGCGGACTTTACAGTCCGCTATTTTGTTTATTGTTTTGTAAGGCTTCTTCTTCTGTTGTATAAATTTTAAAAATCGTATTTAAATGTGTTTGGCTGAAGAGATCTTTAACTGCATCAGTCATATGACATAATGTTAACGATCCATTTTTACCTATCACTTTAAAAAGACTTACCAGACAACCAAGACCAGTACTATCCATGAATTGGACATTTTTTAAATTTAGAACAATATTTGATTGGCCCTCTTGAACTTTTTTTTGCAGATTCGACGTGATTGGCCCACTGCTGACAGCATCAAATCGTTTTTCTGTGACAGTAATGATAAGAGTTCCATTAATCATTTTTTCTTCATATGACATAGCATTGCCCAACATTTAAATAATTCGTTATTAACAATCTTAAAGGTTGTTCGTCAATAGATTTTCAAAGAACCATTAAAATGCTTCGTTAACCGAATTGAAATTAACGTGGATAAACATAAAAGCCTATAAATCGCTAAAGTCTTTAGTTTATAATCTGAGACAGTTTCTGAGCTTGCTGAAGACAAAGTTGGCTAAAAAGTAATTGATCACTCGAAGAGACAGAAGATTCAGATTTTTTAAATTCTGTAATCGTTTCGTTTAACCGATTGATGGCATTTTGCGTTTCATTGTCATGTAAATGATCAAGTAGATATGAAGTATCTATTTTAAGTTTAAACAGGTAAGGATGACCTTTAATGGATGGGTGCTGTTGGATGTTTTGCAGCTGAAGACTGAGCATTTCTAATTGGTGTATTGAATTTTGTAATTCTTGCTTAACTTTTGCCGTATACTCAAATGAACTTTCATTGAAAATGACTCGACTACGAAAAAGGTGATCATTTAACAATTCGGTCGACTGATTAGATGTATAGGCTTGATTTAAGCTTTTATAACCCATATCAAGTTCATTAATAATCAATTGGTGCCCTTTGATAGGCCACAAAACAATAGATATTAAAACACCAATGACAATCCCTATAACTGAATCAATTATGCGAAAAAGCCCATATAGCCAAGGGTTTTCATTTGGTGTTAATGACCATAAAATCATAACTAAAGCTGCAGTAAAGCAGCTCAATCTTGTTGTATCCTTTAAACCAAAAAGGTTAGTTAACAAAGATGTACATAGTATGGCAATACCTAACCATAATGCATTACCTTCGAAGACTCGAGTGAAGCTAGCACCGATAATGACTCCAATAACCGTTCCTAAAAATCTAATCCAGGCTGCTCTATATGAACCGCCCAAATGGGTCTGTATAATAAGTGTAGTCGATATCACAGCCCATAAACCACCAATTTGTCCTAAAGGCTGATTTAACGCTTTATTGAGCATTACAGTTAAATAGTAACTAATTGCTGAGCCAATGGCTATTTTTAATGATAATTTCCAGTCCAGACGCTTTAAGAATTTACTCATAGTTAAACCCAGCATTATTTAAATTTATTACTATTGTCTTTTAATGTAGTTGTCAACTCCTATATCGTTAGTTTAATAATATTTATTTTACTTCAAAGAGGTATTCAATGAATAAGTTCAATTATATCATTGATACAATTTTTAATTGGGCTCAATCAATAATTAGCAGATGTTTAATAATTTAGAAATAATAGTAAAAAAATCAACTCACATCAATTTTGACAAACTTCTCTTTATAATATTTTAAAAAAAGTTAACCTGAGCTTAAGTCGAATTAATGAAAAAGCTCATAATAATAATCCAGATCTCAATCGAATGCTATAAAATTGGATGCACTAAATTTAGTTAATGAGTTCCTATTAACTGATAATTCAGTTTATTGATATCTGCAATATTAATGCAGGTATCAATGAACTAATTAAAATACGAGTTGGGGTAATTCGATTTTAGTGCCCTCTAAAGCTGTAATTTCTAATAATTGGCACATTGGCTGATACCATGGTAAATGTACGGTATCATCTGGTGTTAAAGCAAATCTCAAAGATGTTCTACAGACATTGAGCCCATGTTGCAACATAGCAAATGTAGGTTTAGGACTTGTATTTCTAGTCTCACTTTCTAATTTAAAACCACATTTTTCAATAACCCGATGGTTAGCTTCATTAGATTTATTACACAAAACTTCAACCCGTTCGCATCTGAAGATTTCAAATGATGTGATAGTTAACATTTTACAAATTTGTGTTGCTAATCCTGAATTAAGATACCGTGTGGCAGTCCAATAACTCATCTCGACGTTGTTAACGCCCTCTTTCGGCGCAGATGTCAGTGTACCAATTGCCATTAGATCGCCATTTTCATGATGAAATGCACCCCAATTAAAAATCTTGCCGCTTAAAAAATGAATCATACACTGTTTTAGCCATTGCAATTCAAGTTGTAGGTCAAAATTTTGATGCGACCAAGCTAGATAACGTCTAAGTTCTGATTGGGAGCTTTTGATAGCTTCCAAACAAGCTCTTGCATCAGTTGTTTGTAAAGCGCGTAAGGTGAGTTCTTTTCCCCCATGCCTATATTCAATTGCCAATGGAGGGTATTCTTTAGAAAGGTAGTACATATGTTCCTATTTCTATTTAATTGCTTTAGTCTTGATGTAACCAAGACGTCTTTCTTCCATATAAACGACAAAAAGGCCAGCACCGATAATTGCTATGGCTATGTAAAAAAACAAGCCGATCTTTTCTCCTAAATAAGCCCACCCAAATAAGGCTGCAAAAAGGGGAGTTGTTAAACCAGCAAAGGAAATAAAGGTCGCTGAAAATTTCTTAAGAAGAAATCCATAAAGGTTATAACAAAGTATGTTCGAAACTAAAATATTTAAGAAGACGCCTTGTAAAAATATTTTACTGTCAGATACAGGAATAGGGTTCCAAGATTCGAAATATCCTGACGCCAATAATGCTAAAATGCCTCCAAAGAGCATGCTAAAACCATTTGCAGTTATGGGAGATACTGCTTCTTCACCACCTAATTTTTTCAAAAGAATCCATCCGTAAGCTGCTGCAATTGCAGCGCCAACTAATGCTAACTCTGGCATTGAAACTAATGACCATTGCTCATTTCTTAAACTCGCAAGACCTTTTTCTTCTAATGCAATAGGTATAAAACTTGTAAAACCAATTAATAAACCAATCCATTTTCTGTAGGTGATTTTTTCACCAAATTGAAAATAGGAAAGCACAGCTGATATGAAGGGGGTTAAGCTGTAAATTAAACAGGTTTTTCCAGCAGTTAAAAATTGAAGTCCCCAAAATTCTAAGGCATTAGCTATGAAAATACTGAATATTCCCAATAGGCCAATAAAAAGCCATTGACGCTTATTTAATTTTAAAGATTTAGGGTTAAAAATAATGACGTAAGCTATGAGAATTGCAGCAGCAACGATCATACGTGTACCTGTTAAAAACAACGGTGCGGAAACCGCAAGTGTTGCTTTACCTATCGTAAAACAGGACGACCAAATTGCGTAAGTTAAGAAAACAAGACTTATGGCCACTTTATTTACCCCTTTTAAAAAGAATCAAGTCATTGATTCTTCTTAGAAAGGTAAATTTTTACCAGATATTTTAGCTATAACGTTAAAAAACAAAGAATTACTGTTACATCACATGAAATTTTTAAATATATGTGATGTAACACGTGTTTAAGAATTAGTGTGAATGGTACCGCTCATCATGATAAGAATGCCGCTTTAAAGTAATCTTCGAGGCAATAGCTTCTATACCAAGTGTTAGATAACGATACAATTCAGAGGTGGGCCTGTAATCTGTAACTTGAAGAGTTGTTACTCTTTCATCATCAGATAAATGTTTGGTTGCTGCAATTTTGTCAGGGTTTTCATTATCGAAAACACCTATTGCAATTCCACCCCTTTCTTTGACTAAAGCAAAGCAAGGGATATCTGTGAAGCCATCTGCAACGTATATCATTTGATCAAAAGGAACAGGTCTTTTATGACGAGGAATCCTTTTATTAACTGAAAAAGGATTGGCATGAGAATCATCTCTTGTTATCCCTTTAGATATTTGAAATAAATGACGTGTTTTATCTGTAAAACTGACGATATTTTTTGGAAAAAAAATCTCGCCATTATTACGGTAAGCAAACTCACATGCCCAAATGTCTGTAAAATGGGGAGCTATCGATGTATGACGTATAATTTCTCTCAAACCACAGCCAATAAGATAAAATTCAATTTTAATTGTTGGATTTATCTCAGCTAGAGTTTTCCTCAGATTGTCAAATAATTCTTGTACACCAGGGTAAAACTGTAAAGCTTTCCCGAAATGTGTGAATGTTTCTTTTTTGATTTTTCGACTCTCATTAGCTTCTAATGAGTTTTTTATCAGTGTATAAAGACATGACGAATGCATGTCCCAGCCTTGTGTGCGTAAGGGTGCTACCCAATCCTTCCAAAATTCTTGATGGGGGATTTGAAAGTGTTGTTCTACAAATTGACTAGTGCTACAGGGAGTTAGTGTGTCGTCAAAATCAAAGATAATGGCTATGGTGTCACGATTGTTTTCACCCATATGCGCCACTTCCTTGTTAAAATTTTTCCTGTAATTCTCCTTATAAGCAAATGAATGACATCTTTACAAGCGATAGAGTGCAAAAAGATTTTCCTCTCGTAAAATGCCCTATTTTACGAGATATTTTCATCTTTTTCGAAAAGTGGCTTGCGATAAATACCCACCTTTTGTATGTTTGTGCATTCTTCTGAACGCGAAATGCAGTTAGAACGAATAAGTGAAAAGTTAAAGTCTTTAACAAGGCGACTTCAAAAACACTTTTTCGAGGTTAGAAAAAAAAGAGGTTGCGTTAAATTAAGCCTCTGAGATAAGTTCTAGCCATCTTCTGAAAAGCAAACAGAAAATAAAGTTAAGCCTCCGAGCTTCTTAAGTTGTTTTAACAGTTTAAATCAGACAAAGTGCAAGTCTAAATAAGGCTTGTGCGATAAAAGCTCTGTTGATGAAAATCAACAAGTTAATTCTTATCGTTCGTTATTTTTTATAATGCTCAAGTTTTTGAGAATTTTTTTCTTTGAGAATTTGATCTTGGTTCAGAT
>JAEMRK010000110.1 GCA_016463375.1 Parachlamydiales bacterium
TAAATTATAATATCCAGTTACTTAAGGTAATTAACGTGCTGAATATTATAAGTAATCACAATGCTCATTTAAGAAGCGCTGATCCTGTTGTTTTATCACACAATCGTAATGATCTATATGAATTATTTCATAAAACCGTCACGCAATTTACTAATACTTTAGCTCAAAAAACAATGAGTAAAGTTGATAACGAAGAGTTGGCAATAAGTTATGCAATTACTTTATGGAATGAAACAGCTGAGGAATTAAAATTAGATGTTTCATTAACTGGTGATAAAATTAAGCATTTGCATTTAGATCATTATTTGAAGATGTTCAATGAGGGTTCTGAAGTTTCTCAAAAATTCCTCGATCGATTTGAACTCAAAATTCAGGATTTTAATCACTCTTTACAAACCATGCCTTGGTTTTTAAGAGTTCCTGAAAAGTCATCTAATATTCGCATGGTTTCTAATCCAAGTGGCGTAGAAAATCTAAGTGCTGAGCATATTAAAGATAACAATGAAAAAATCTCATATCTTACACGTATCGGCTTGAAAATTGCCAAGAGTATCAACAATCAAGAGGCTCGCAATATTGCCGTTTTGCAAATTCTATCAATGAAAACAGGGTATACAGAAAAAGGGACTATTGAGAGTTTAAAAATTCCTTCGTTGACAAAACTCGATCATGAAGTTGAGTATTCTTTTTCCAAAGACGTCTTTAATGGTTTAGTGATGTGGTCAGGTATTCCTATTTCTAATGGGGACAGTGATCAACCACCATTAGTTATTTTTCAAGGAACAACACTTGGAAACTATCATAAACACTCTATAAAAAAACTAAGAGCTGATACAGATGATAAGGCTTGTGGATACAAGACCTTTGAAGAATTTAAAGATTATATCGAACAGCGTCTAAAAACTATCCATGAAATCACAGGTTTTAAGCCCATTATTATGGGGCATAGTCTCGGCGGTAGTTTAGCAAACTTAACGGGTTTGTATTTGAATAAGTTTATTGATTATTCCGTATCGTTCAATTCGCCAGGTGTTGCTGATTCTATATGGAATGACTACTTAAAACTGACACCGTCCCAAAAAGACCGCATAAACTCTTATGCTAATTTAGATGACTTTGCTTTTTGGACTGTTAGAGGCAAGGTTATAGGTCGTCCTTATCTATTATCGGGGGTTAAACGTGTTAAGCGTTGTGAAGACTTTAAAGCTTCACACAGCGAACTTACTGCTATTCAAAGCAAGTTCTTCATCGTTAAAACCGATGAAGAACTTGAAAATATTGAGCGTAAAGATCGTATTAGTCAGGTCTTTCAAAGATATTTCCATTTCTTAGGAAGAATCGTTCTCACAGTTGTTGTCTATTTAAAATATATGTTTTCTTCTCATGAAGAAAAAAAACAACTTCGCTTAGAAAGAATCGTTAAGCTCAATGACTTACTTGCTATTGCTAAACAAAAATACTACGACTCAATGGAGATTGAAGAGAGCTTACAAACATGTGAGCCTGAAATTAAAGCCAAATTCGATCATTACAGTAATGTTTATTTGGAGCTAGAGCATCAGTTAAAGGTCTTTAAAAATAGCTATAGCCCTGAAATGGATAGTATCCTCTCAAACATACAGGGATTGTGTCATGATGAAATTGAGAAGATGCAAAATCTATCACCAGTTGAACAAACAAAGCAGTTTCAATTAGCTAAGATTGAAAGAACCATTAAGTTATTGGCATTAGCTGAAAAGAGATACAATGCAATTAAAGTTCAACCAACAGAACTGATTGACGAAGATGAATTAGCAAACAATCAAGTTAGCATTGACCGCTACATTAAGCTTCAAAAAGACCTTCAAAATCTAAGAGCTCAATTTAAGCAGTTTTTTAAGTCGCATGAAGCCGAACTACTCTACGCAAAGCTCTCAAAAATTTCCTAAATAGAATCTTTTTACCGTTAATTTTTCAGAAAAATTACAGTCCTTTATTTACTTCAATTAATTTTTTCTTGGCATTGTTCAATGCCAAAATTAATGCTTCCAAATCCATTTTCCAAGATATTTTATCTTCGTTTTTATCAAGAATTTCAATTTTTATTTGGTCATTTCCTTCGTCACAGTTTAGTATGGCCCATAAATCACGGTTAAAATCTAAGTAAATTACCATTTTTTCATAATCACTATTACTGCTTACGACTAGTCTAAATTCATTTTCCACAATTATTTATACACCATATTTATTTGAGTTAAAACCGACATACTGAAAATTACAACGTACGATTTAGTTCAATTAATCTTTTTTTTGCTTTAACAAGTGCTTTTATAAACTCTTCGTAGTCGAATTTCCATATTGAGGTTCCTTCGACCTTATCCAATATTTCAATTTTTATTTTCTCTACACCTTCGTCACAATTAAGTATTGCTACTAGATTGTCATTAGACATAAAATAAACTACCATTTTCTCATAATCAAGATCACTGCTATTAATAAGTCTAAATTCATTAAGAA
>JAEMRK010000058.1 GCA_016463375.1 Parachlamydiales bacterium
ATATTATGAATAACATTTAAAAATTCATAACGAAAATTAATCGTAATTTCACTTGTTAAATATTTTGAAATATCAATGTTTAAATTTTTAGAAATATCATAAACCGAAGAAATAATTTTTTTAGTAGCTAAATTTTTATAATAAACAAGTTTTTCAGGAGCTAACAGATAGTTTTTAAGTTTATTATCTTCTTTTATTATTACGATAATAGAATCTCTAAATATCACTATACCAACATGGTTTATAATAGAGGGGTCTAAAAATTTTGTTAATGTATTATAGTCCAAGCTCGATAAATTTGTGTTAGAGTTATCAAAAATTTTAAATTTTGATGATGGATTAGTTTTAGCAAAGTTATTTAAATATATTTCATAGTCTTTATCATCGTCTGTTTTTGATAATTCAGATTTATAATCTATAATTTGTAGAGGTTGGATATCAGAATGCTCGTTATTTGAACCTGAAATGGTTTTAAAAATTCTCGAAGCTTCCGGGCTAGCAATAGGTGTTAAAGACGTTTGAGTTGAATCATTGACGGGTTTTTTAGGGATATTAGTTTGAATTTTTGGGCTATTTACTAATGTTGGTAACGTTTCAAATATTGTGGGTTTTGTTTTATTTGAACCCCGTCTAAAAATGTTTGTAACTCTTTGAGCAATAGTCGGTGAAGGAGGGTAATATGTTTCTGTGAAATTTTCTAAAAACTCACTTTTTTTTGAGTCGCTAACGCCTGAAACATCTGTTAAATCACGAATATCACTTTTTATACTACTATTGCTTGATGAACTCAAATCTGATTGAGTACTATTTTTTGAGCTTCCTCTTTTAAGCAAGGGTTGTTCTTCATCACTTGAAGTTAGACTCGATGAAGAAGAATTTTCTGAGGTAGCTTCTTCAAGTTCAAAAGCCATGGTTTCAAGGTCTTGAGAAGTTGATTGCGTTTTTTCAATTAATGGTGCACTAACTCGAACCTTAACTTTTTTATTTTCTAAAATAGGTACTCCAGTGTCTGTCGAGGGTCTTTCAATTTCTTCAGCAGGTTTCTTAGCAGACGTCTTAGTAGCTTCAAAACGCAAATTTCTTAAAGGTTCTTCAGAGACCTTTTTAACTTTTTCAGATCTTTCTACCAAAACTTCAAAAGGTTTATCCGAAACAACGGGAGTTGTATCTTCGACATATTTAATCTTATCAAACCCAAAATGAGGGGAAGAGGTATTATACTGTTTCTTCAGATCTGAAAGTAGACTTCTTCGGTTTATGTTAAAGAAACTATTTTCATCTTTTGGGTTTGGTTTTGCTGAATACAACTTATATCTGGTTTGATTAAGTGCGCTAAGTGGTGTTGGTGGGGACTTAGCATTAACACTAATTTGACTAACGTGCTTCGCATGGTTTGTATAAGCAATTTGATCATCGATAAATTGATTAACAAACTGAAGGCTATAGAGTACGCAATCACTATCGTTGTTGAATACTTGCGGCGCAAAAAGCTTGGACTCTTTAGAAAAGAAATCAATATAATTGGGTGCAAACTCTTTTCGCAAATTATCTCGAACCTTAGTATAGATCGTGTCAAGATCTGTATTATCAGACCCATCTTGTAACGAATCAAAAAAAGTTAAAGTTTGTGCACTTTTATCATATATATAAGTCACAAGATGACTAGGGTTGTGTTGTATATCTATCTGAATAGGAATAATTAAATATTGTGCATCAGACTTTTTAAATTCCTCAGCTTTTTTGCTGAAATCAAATTTATTTATAGTCTGGGAGACGATTATCGGCTTCCTGACACCACTTGTGTCATCTAAACATAGTTCAAATTTACCATCGGAGTTGGCTGTTTTTTTATGTAAATAATCGCAAAGCATATCTGTGCTTACATGATTATTAAATTCAAGATTTGTAACAGCGTGTGATCGATCTATTTGATTAGATCTTAACGAGAAGTTTGTATTTGTGTAATTGAGTATACCCCCGTTTTTTAAAGCTGATTTCAAAGCTTCATTAACTTCATGATCATTTACAAAGAACGTTTTTTCATCTTTTTGACACCACCAAGATTCATTTTGAAATATATAGGTGGCTGGTGGTTCGGAATATTTATTATTATTATTATTCAGTTCGGCAGTCAAACCAGATGTAGTAAAAGACGTTAACTGAGCAGTTTTGTGGTTTATGAAATGGTGTAAGAGTGTTCCTTCATCACTAATATCGAGTTTACCAACAACAACACTAGTCGTTTCTGAATTCTTATAGGAAGGATCAAAATCTTTTAAAATATCAAATACATCTGAACTAGTATCGTTAATTTTATTAATGTCACTATCCAATAGTTTAGAACTAAAATATGTATGAAAGTTGTTGTTTAGAGCTTTGATAATATCAGAGAATTCACCATTTAATGAATCTTCTTTAAAAATATCCAATTTTTGTCCAAGGACAAAAATTAACATCATGTCGTTTTCGGTGATTAGCTTGCCTTGTTCGTATTTTTCTAAAAACTGAAGCAGTTCACTGTTAAATATAATTTGAAGTTTTTTTGACTCGTCAATTGCCTTTGGATAATATTTTTTGAAATCGAAAGAAAAGCCTAGAAATGAAAATTTACCACTGACAACTTGATCGATATTCTGACTCAGTTCTTGAATGCGCTCATTGAATGTTTTTAAGGGATGATCCGCTTTTAGTAGATTACAAAGATTAATTAATTTTTTCCGTGCGCCACTGTCTGGGTCTTTAACTGATTTTTTTATAGCTTTAGAATAACTGATAGCTGCTTGAGATACTGCAGGTGGAACAAATTGATTGACTTCAGATCGTTCAAAACGACTAACAGGAGGAGGCGTGTCTACATCTTCTCGAAAATCTTTGGCAAATTTGTAAAGCTCTTCAACATTCGTATTAGAATAATTATTTTCGATTTCTCTGCTATCTGTTGCATAAAACGTCGAAGAAGGGCTTTTAAAAATTCTAGAAACAAGTTCTTGTCCACTATATCCAGTGATGACAATTGAATCTAATTCATTGGCTATAAGGTTTATTTTTATATTTACTTTCGATAAATCATCAACATTAACGCTTTGAGATTTTAGAATTTCATTAATAGAATTAAGATGTTTTTCTTCTAATTTATGCAAGCGTCCATTTTTTCGAAGACCGACCAAAAACTTTTTGCTGCCAAGACGAATAATACTTTTCTTAGCGTCAACCGATGTATTTACAGGACTTGGTTTATCTTGAATCTCATCGTCAGATAGTATCGAGCTTGTTTCAGAACGAGAATCAGTCGAACTTGTTTTAGAAACAGAATCAAATGAGCCTATTTCAGAACCAGAATCATTTGAATCATTATCGGATGAATTTATTGGTTTTGGGGAAATAACGGGATTTGGATGAGGATGGGGTGCACCGTAATCTTCATCATTAGGTTTATTCCCAGGAATTGGTGGTGGTACTGGCTTTGGTGGTATAATTGAAGGTTTAATTGGTGTAGGATTTGAAGCATTAGAGGGAATTCCGCTTGTAGACATAACTAAGCCTTAGATATAAATATCATATTAATTCATATTATAACAAAATTTTTAGTATAATTTCAATTAATTAAGGCTATGTTTGATACTACTTAATTACAGATAATTCTTTTCCGACTTCTTCAAAAGCTTTGATGGCTTTATCAAGATCTTTAATATCATGAGCTGCAGACATTTGGGTTCTAATGCGAGCTTTATTGAGAGGGACTACTGGGTAGCAGAACCCAATGACGTAAATACCTTTTTCAAGCATTTTGGATGCAAATTCAACTGCAAGGCTCGCTTCCCCTAGCATGACTGGAATAATGGGCGTATCACCCTTTACAAGATGAAAACCGAGGTTTTCCATCTTCTCACGGAAGTAATGAGTGTTGAATCGAAGTTTTTCACGCAAGTCTTTACCAGACTCCAAAAGGTCGATGACTTTAAGGGAGGCTGAAGCGATGATGGGGCATAAAGTATTGGAAAAAAGGTAGGGTCTTGATCTTTGTCGCAAAAGCTCGATGATTTCTTTTTTGCCAGAAGTATAACCACCGGACGCTCCGCCCAAGGCTTTTCCAAGTGTTCCAGTTAGTATATCAATGCGGTTAATAACGTTGTGAAATTCATGGGTACCACGACCATGCTCACCGATGAATCCCACTGCGTGGGAATCATCGACCATAACTAGTGCATCATACTTATCTGCTAAGTCACAAATGGCTTTAAGGTTGGCGGTGACGCCATCCATTGAAAAAACACCGTCTGTTGCAATGAGACGAAAACGGCAGTCTTGAGCCTCTTTGAGCTTTTCTTCCAAATCTTGCATGTCGTTATTGTTATAACGACAGCGCTTTGCCTTACAAAGCCTGACGCCGTCTATAATGCTTGCATGATTTAGAGCGTCACTAATGATTGCATCTTCTGGTCCAAGCAATGTCTCAAAAAGGCCGGTATTAGCGTCGAAACAAGAGCTATACAGAATTGTATCTTCAGTTTTTAAGAAATGACTAAGTTTTTGCTCAAGTTCTTTATGTACAGTTTGCGTACCGCAAATGAAACGCACTGAAGATAGTCCAAATCCGTATTTATCAGTCGCTTTTTTTGCTGCTTCTTTTATGAATGAATTATTAGACAAGCCAAGATAATTATTGGAGCAAAAATTAAGCACCTCTCGTCCATTTTCTAAAGTAATTGTCGAACTTTGGGGAGATGCGATAATGCGTTCTTTTTTATAGAGACCGTCATTTTTTATGGACGTAAGTAGTTCTTGAACGTGTTTGAGATATTTTGAGCTCATAATACTTTTGCTTGTTTAATTTTTTAACAAGCGATGGGCTGCGGAGATGAAGCGTTGTAAACGCGAATTACGAATGGCTCGTTTTTTTACAAAGAGAGCAGGAGCAAAAAGAATATCTTTAATTTTTGTGACAGCCGACGGATTATTCGTCTGTCCCTCTTTTTGCAATCGATTTATGTAAAAAAGAGCATTTGCTGCACCTGCGCGGTCAATACCATCGCGACAGGTAATATTATAAGAATCAGCTTGGAAATACGCAAGGCAATACTCCTGAAGCCTTACATAAAATATTTCAATAAAATCCATTCTCTCTTCGATCGATAAGAAGTCTAATTGATCGAAATGAATTGAATGAACATCATCAAGCATTTTTTTCACATCTTCAAAGAAGTTGTGCGAAGGATCTTCAGTCAGTTTTTTTGGAAAATAAAAATGCTTTCCAAAACGCATTTCTTGAAGAAATAACATTTTGAAAATGTCAGCATCTTCCATTTTTTCAAAACGCCCCTTTTGATAATAAAAAGGTGAGTTTTTAGCTAATGTGATGACCATTAGAGTTTCTGAATATTGATCTTGAATTTTTTCTAAAGCACTACAACGAAACGATTCATTTTGCCAAAAAAAGCGATTGCGACGTAATTGCAAGTTAAAATACACATGGCGTTTTTTTGAAAAACGTAAATCATTCATAAACCCAATAAACTCTGGGTTTATAGTTGCCGATGGAAAGAGAAAGCCAAAAAGCTTTTCCTGCGTCGGTGTACCGATACGCAAGGCATAAAGTGGTTTTTGACTTCCCCCTTCATTTGGCAAGGTGGTCGCGTATAGTTGGTAGGGTACATTCTCTTGTAAATGTGAATCGTAGCAGATATTTAAGTGGCCACGCATCATTTGAGCGAGTTCATGAAAATAGGGGACTTTATAGCTGGCCGGCGCGCTAACGATATAATCGTGTGTAAGACTTAAAGTATCGATATAATCCCCAATTGGGGGAACCAACGTAATTTTTTGGGTTTCATCATCCGTCGTTTCAGTATGTGGCATACCAGCAGTTTCAATAGTTTTAACGACGTCGTGACAAAATGCATCAATATGCACGTCTTGATATAAAACACGGCAAAGTTTATGGGCAAGACCCACAAGTACGCTTTCACCGGGTTGCCAATATCCCATTGTAAAAGCTTTAATATATTGTTTTGATTTAATAACAGCTCTTAAAGCTTTTAAAAAAGTATAGTAGCGGTCTGAAAAGGGGATATCATCTTTTGAGTAAAGAGCCTGAAGAACTTGTTTTAATAAAAGGTGAAGTTCAGTTTTTTGATCTCCAATGAGTTCAATAAGAGAGTCTTCACTTTGGCCATCGTTTTTCAAATGCTCAATGATGGCATTAAGAGTGAGCTGATAACGCTCTTGACGCCAAGGATGAGGTCGATCTACAAACAACTCTGATATAACTGCGCTTAATGTGCGTTTGTTAAAGCCAGATGCTGGGTCTAGTTCATCATCTAAAATCACTGAATAGGGATGGATTTCCATAGCTCTTAACTGCCTTTAAATCTCGAGGAAGGAGACTTAATATTCTTCCCTTATTAAGCCAGACCGTAACAGGACGGACTTTTTATGAAAAGCAACATCTTAATAAAAAATGTTAATAGAAAATGATTATATTATTATCTAGTTTAAAATAAGAGAGTTGTTGTTAGCAAAATATTTTTACTCAAAGAAAGCATTCTTGATGCATATAAAAAGTAATTTAAACTTAAGTCATTAAAATTTAATTACTTTTATTGTTTTTCACACAAATGTAATTTACCATCTTTTAATCGGTAAATGATATCGCATTGTTGAGCTAAATGCTCATCGTGAGTAACTAATATCAAAGAGCTGTTGTTTTGGTGACACGATTCGAATAAGAGCTTTGATATGGTTTTACTTGTTTGATTATCAAGATTTCCCGTGGGTTCATCAGCAAATAATATTGACGGCTTATTCATCATGGCTCTTGCAATAGCCACGCGCTGTTTCTCCCCGCCAGATAGGTATTTAGCAGGCCTATCTTGCGTATTGAGCATATTGACTTGTTCCAATAAATTTAAAGCACGTTTCTTAGAGGACTTTATAGATGTATTAATAATCTTTGCGGGTATTAAAATATTATCAAGAACACTCTCTTCATCAAGTAGGTAAAAAGACTGAAACACAAAACCAATTGATTTTTGACGTAAACGATCACAATTTTTTGCAACCAAAGCGTCATAACCCTGAATACGCAATGATCCGTGTGATGGTTTTTCAAGTGTTCCTAATATATGTAAAAGAGTGCTTTTACCTTCTCCAGATAGCCCCATGATTGCAATTGTTTGGCCTTTTTCTAAAACCAGATTAACACCTTTCAAAAGTTGAAAAGTACCATTGTGGCTTTTCGGTGTGATAAAACTCTTGTGAATGTCTTTGGCTTCAAGTAATGGTTTCATGCTTCAGACCTTAGTATCGACACGGGTTTTATGCGACTTGCTCTGATGGCAGGAATTAGTCCTGCAATGAGTGACAAAAATGTTGTAGAAGACAGCACCAAGGCAACTGCTCCTTGGCTCATAGTATTAGGTAGAGACGATCCATAAAAAACTGAATTAAATACATCATAACCTTGTAAAGCACTAATCCACTCTACAAGTGTTTGTAAATGCATTAGCGTAAAATACGCAACGGCAAGTCCTATTAAGGAACTCAATATCCCCATCATAATACCAACGAGACCAAATATCTGAGCGATACTTGCAGAGCTAGCACCAAGTGATCTTAAAATACCTATTTCTTTTTTCTTGTCATTAACAAGTAGAAGTAACATTGAAATAATGTTAGAACAAGCAACAAGAATAATAATGATTGCTATCAAAGTAAACAGGTGTCTATCACTTTTAAGCTGTAATATTAAATCTTTTGCAAAGTCATATTCTTCGTATGTTTGAATACGAAAGTAAGGTGATATACCTTTACTTTCAAAAATCTTTTCAAGTTCACTTTTGTATAGTGAGGCCTTAGAAGGATCTTTAAACCAGACTTGAAAGCCAGATGACGACGTTGTCTTTTGAGCATTAAGTGAAGAATTAATAAGGCTTGTAATAGATTTATCAACTAATGCAAATTTACCAGGCATTAACCCTGCGTCATAAAAGCCCGAAACGCTTACTGGCAACCTTTGCTCTTGTAAGTTACCGCTGCTAGCGGTGTAATATGCAATATATCCTCGATCACCAATCAATGCTCCGCTATCTCTAAAACTTTTTGGAAGTACAATTGATTCTTTTGGTAAAAATAGAGTTTCTGTAGACCCTGTAGCATCAAAAATAATAAGCTGATCGAGAGGCACTTTTCCACTCAGTTTTAAACTATAATCTTCAGTAGATACATTGAAAATTATATCTTGAGCATCTAATGCATCATCGAGACTATTTTCAATAAGATTGGCCTCTAGGATAAGCGGTTCCATCGCATAGATGGACATATTTATAGGCGCTATTATCCATTGCCCATTTTGCATGTAAGAAATGATGTGGTTTTGGATACGAAGTGTCGTTGGTTGCATTCCTTTAATGTTTTTGTCTTTGGATAACAAGAGGCGCCCAAAAGGGGTATTAGGGTTTTGGACATAAGCAAATACTTCTGATGAACTTGGAAGTAGTTGTATAGGTATTTTCCAAAAGGGAGGGGTTTTGAGTTTTTTAATGCTAACAGCATTAAAAAACTCAACGAAGCGTTGTTTTCGTTTAACAGCATTTAATAATTGTTCATCCGATGAACTATCTTGTCTCGATATTGATTCTGCAAAGGGGAGCATTAAAAGCGTGTTTTGCAAGTCTTTAAAATTTGGCTTAATTTCTAAGCGATCGATGGGCGCAACACGGCTGTCGATTGCTGTTAAATAACTAGCTTGGGTGACAAAGTTTTCAGTGCCTTGTAATGGTCTCAACATTCGTAAACGCAATTGACCTAAAGCAACCTCATAATCACTAACTTTCAAAGTTTT
Organism: Parachlamydiales bacterium; assembly: GCA_016463375.1. Classification (GTDB taxonomy): domain Bacteria; phylum Chlamydiota; class Chlamydiia; order Chlamydiales; family JAEMRK01; genus JAEMRK01. The sequence goes on from JAEMRK010000058.1 coordinate 8,840, forward strand.
ATCTTGAATACTCAAAATTGCATTTTTAGCTTCTAAAGCTATGTTTAAAGGCGTTCCGTCTTTGTTTAAATCAGGTGGTGGAAAGTCAATTGGTAATTCTAAATCTTCATCAACATTATAAGGATCTACAATGGATGTATTTACTTTTTCATAAAGTGTTTTGGAACGGTATTCGGATGATGCGCTCATTGCGTCAATCCGATAATAATAAGAAGAGAAGTATTCGTCAGTTGGTTCTACGCGCAAGGGAGCGTTAAGAGCGACAATTTTATCAATCCAATTTTTTTCCATCCCTTCTGTAACAGACAAAAAAACAAGGACTAACCAAACAACTAGGGAAATAACAAGAGTTGAAACAAAGCCAATCATTGACGCCGCAAGATGGCGGCGTTTAGGAATCAAGTATTTTAAGGCTATCGCTAACTCAAACTTCATCGCTAATGTCCTAAGTATAATCTCTTAAAACTAAGGTGATATACCAAAAAAGCTAAGATATCGATAGCTTAAAGTGACTACTTAGCTTCTTTGTAAGAGACGTGTTTTTTTACAACAGGGTCGTACTTATTTAACTGTAGACGTTCTGTCGAGTTGCGAGGATTCTTAGAAGTCCAATAGCAATGTGTGCTTTCTGAACTCTTCAGCTTAATTTTTTCGCGTTTCTTTGCCATCTTAAAACCTATAAATGGGAGCTTTTTCGAAAGGAAAACAATAAAGGATCAATGGATTTATTTCAATAACCTTCTAAATGTAAATATTATCAGACGTAGCAATTTCTTGATTTTAATTAAAAAAAAGTTTATAATGTTAATAATTATTTAACTATTTTTTTAAATTAGAAAGGAATTGTATGACTAACATTCGTGATAGTTATTCTATATTACAAGCAAATGCTTTTAACTATTTAAGTAATGGTACG
>JAEMRK010000012.1 GCA_016463375.1 Parachlamydiales bacterium
GTATAGTGTAGCTCCTTCACTTAGTCAGTACATAAAAATTGAAAATTATAAACTCCCCATTTCTGAATCAAATGCTGAGCGTTTGAATAACAAGAAAGCGGGTGATGTAATCATTAATACAATTGAACACATTAACCATGCACAAACTAGCAAATTAAATAAAATTTCATACCGTATTGGACAATTTGCTATTAAATTAATCGAAGTCATTTCTTTTGGTAAACTAGCTCAAACTGATTATACAAAGTGCGTGAATGCTTTAGCTAACCTAACTTATGAAGAAAAAAATGTCGATGATAGTGCTGTTCAACGCTTAAAGAAGAAGGTTGAAATAAAATTAAAAGATAATTCGAAAGATACTTCGATTGATAAAAAATTAATTCTTGCACAGCAACAACAAGAATTAACTAAAATTTACAACTATCGTAAAGAGTTCAAACAAGAAGTAGAAGCAAATTTTGAAAGCATCTATACGGGCATCACTTCTAACAATGCAGTTGACATTTCAGTTATCGGCAATGTTTCATATTCTCTTCCATTACCTCTTAAAGTCTAATTCAATTTAATTAGTTTGGGATTATTATAAAAGCTGTTAGAAATAACAGCTTTTTTGTATTTATTCTTATATAAACTGCATAAGGATAAATTTATGTCTTTTACAATATCAACATCAAATAATCTGAATAAAATTTTTAGTCATTATGAGATCCCTTTTTCTTCCAAGATGGAAGATCGGATAGCATGTAAGCGTAAAGGTGATTTCATATTAAATACCTTTACTTGGTATGCAAATACTCATGGACTATCTAAAGTTGTGTACACATTATCGGAGATTTTCAAAGCCTTTTTAAGTGCTCTAGCTCCTGGTCTCACTATACGTTCAGATTTCCAAAAATGCGTCGAAATATTGAGTCATTCCGAATATGAACATCAACAAGTTGGTCGCAGAGAAATGGATTTATTGAAACACAGTTTGAAATGTTCATTTAGCCCAAGAGATTATCAAATTGCTAAAGAAAACTTATACAGCGCTAATTTAAAAAGAAAAAAAATCAAAGAGAATGCAAGTCAGTTTTTGAATAGAGCCATGAATGACATTAGAACTTTAAAAATAAAATAAGCTAAATTTAAGAGTTTATTGTTCTGTGCGTGCTTAGTCCGATAATTTTTTGCTCCTAAGATGGATGTTAAAGTGATGTCGTAATTAAACAACGATTCTCTTCAAATTAGTCATTGTGATAAGGTTACGATCATTTAACTTCGCAAAAGATGTATTATGACTTCACCAATACTCAATTCCTATGTATTAAATCGCTACATCAACCAATGCGGTCTAGTCGAACGTAATATGCTAAATCCTAAACGCTACCAAAATGAGATCCAAATAGTTAAAAAAGCTATAAGCAGCTGGGAGAGCCCCGTCACATTTGATAGTTTGTTAAAATCTATAGTTTACCGCGTCGAACAATTTTTTAAATGGTTCATTAACCGATCTGATTGGCAAAACGCAGTTAATGTTGTAGGTTTGAGTAAGGCTCGTAAAATTAATTACAATTTTGAAACATACTCGAAAATGACTAATGAATCATGGGATAACTTAAAAGATTCATTTTATGAAGCCGCGCCAGGTGAAATATTTCAAAGCTTTAAAGAAGTGTACAAATCAATCAAACAATTTGAAGACATTTTGAAAACTTCAAAACAATTAGCTGATCAAGAAATGCGCATTATCTTAAAAACTTATCTAGATCCTATTAAACCTCAAAACTCAACGATTTTAAACTCTATTTAAACTTATTCTTTTTTTATGTATTATGGTCACTAGTTGAATTGGTAAAGGAAAGCTTATGAAAAAATTGTTATGCACTCTTTGTTTGTCAGTATTGAGTATAGGTGTTAGTCCATCAGCTTTTGCTGAAGCTAATGTTGTTATATTAATGGGTGCCCCTGGAAGTGGCAAGTCAACTCAAGCTGAAAAGCTCTCACACGCTTTAAACGTCCCTGCTTTTACAATTGCAGAGCTTTACACCAATGAACTCAAAAAACAGAGTGACTTAGGTATTCAACTTAAAAAAGAAGCTTTTGAAGGATTGGTCGTAACTGATAAAGAACTAGTTCAGCTCGTTGTAGAAAGATCAAAAAATCCGGATTGTCAAAATGGCTTTATTCTTAATGGTTTCCCAAAAACATTAGAACAAGCTGCTGCTTTACGCGATCAAATTGATACTCAAGCTCACGTGACAGTTTTTCATTTAGATTTAAACGACCAAGAAGCAATCACAAGGCTTGCTGACAAGCCTAATTCTGATGATGAAGTTATCAATGAGCGCCTTAAAGCCTATCACGACAAAACAGAGCCTCTTTTATTCTTTTATAAAAAAAGTTGTCAGCTCACATCTTTAGATGCAAAACTTAACGTCGATCAGATGACATCACAGATGGTCCAGATCCTAAAAAAACACCAAGAGGGACATGCCACCGCCGCTTGCCCAACAACTCCGACCGAAATCCCTCATTGAGGTCGTCGGCCAGGATCATCTGGTTGGGACAGACGGATTTTTAACGAAGCTTATTAAAAAGAAATCTCCTCTGTCTATTTTACTATGGGGACCTCCAGGCTGTGGTAAAACGACGATCGCTAAGTTATATGCCGAGGCTTTCGATGCTCGTTTTTTCTCAATGAGCGCTATCTTCGGTTCTTTACAAGATCTTAAAAAAATTTTCGAAGAGACCAAAGAGTCTCTCTTTGGTCCTGTAGTCTTATTTGTTGATGAGATTCACAGATTTAATAAAGCACAACAAGATGCCTTCTTACCTCACCTTGAAAAAACTGGGTTAATTTTAATTGGCGCGACAACTGAGAATCCCTCTTTTGCTTTAAACAATGCGCTACTATCTCGTATGCGCGTCTTAACTCTTAAGGCATTAGAAAATGATGATTTGATGACATTGATACAACGTTATGAAATCACTAATGGTCCTTTACCTATATCACAAGAAGGGAAAGAGCTCTTATGCCATTTAGCTGGTGGTGATGGTCGTTACTTATTCAATCTCATCGAAAACATTCAGTGTACAGATCAATCAACTGATAAATCAAAATTATTGACCCTCGATGATATACGAGAACTCCTTCAAAAAAGAGCTGCTTTATTTGATAGGCAGGGAGAATCTCATTATAACATCATTTCAGCTTTGCATAAAGCAGTTAGAGGATCAGATGCCGATGCGGCTTTGTATTGGTTAGCTAGAATGCTTAAAGGCGGAGAAGACCCCTTATTCATCGGTAGACGAGTGATTAGGATGGCATCAGAAGATGTAGGTCTTGCAGATCCGCAAGCTTTAACTGTGGCTCTTGACGCTTGTGAAACATATCGCATTTTAGGTTCTCCAGAAGGAGAGCTTGCCATTGCACAAGCTGTCGTTTATATGGCTCTGGCTCCTAAAAGCAACGCCATTTATACTGCCTTTTCGAAAGCTAAATCAATGGCCGATGAAACAGCGCATTTACCTCCCCCTTTATTTGCATTAAATGCTCCCACAAAATTAATGAAAAAAGAAGGGTATGGTAAAGGATATCGCTATGACCATGATGAGCCATTAGGCTTTGCTGGTCAAAACTATTTTCCAGAAAGTATGGAGCGTACCGAGTTTTATCAACCCGTAGCACGTGGATTCGAAAGAGAGATGCAAAAACGCATCGAATACTTCGAAAAGTTGCGTAACGAAGATTAACTCATTTCTTTATTGAACCTAATTAATTAACCCAATGCAGTTCATCTTGAATAATTGACCAACGCTTACTAGTTGTCGGCAATGGCTTATTCAAAAGCCAAAAATCAATTTGTCTTTGAGTAAAGTTTGACTGCTTTTGTAAAAAAAGCCAATCATTGACAAATCGAATAAGGGATTCTGCATTCGGGGGTACAGCATATGATAAATAGACTTTACCCATCTTTTTTGGAAAAGCTATGATGATGTAATCGGGATTATTAACAATCCAGGATGTCGCATGGTACATCGACCAAAACAAAACATCGACGTTACTATTTTTTAAGTCGTTCGCATTATTCATCTCTAAAACATTCGCTTTATGAAAATATCTTTTCGCTACCGGGACATAATCGTAAATAGCTCCAATTTTTAACCCCGCTTCATCTTGAAGTTTCTCGAGATCCTCAAACTCTTTTTTACGAGATGCTAGTACCACTAAGACATTTTCTAAGTCTGCATAGGCGCTTGTAAAAGCGACTTGTGTCAGTCTTTCCGATGACATGACAACTGAAGACATCGCAATATCAAATGCACCATTGATTAAATCTGAATCTAAAGACTGATACGTGAATGGTACAAATTGTATTTTTTCACAATTAAGATCTTTTGCTAATTGATAAGCAAAAGCTATGTCATAGCCGATTAAGTTATTAGGCCCGTTCCAAAAGCAATAGGGTTTAGTATCAGCGTTATAGCCAACTCTTAACACCTTGCTTTTTATGATCCGCTCAAGTCCTGATTCATCATGAGCATCACTTGTGCTGACTTGTAAAAATTCAGCAGGAAGAGGTTTATAGACAAGTTTATCAATAGTTACATTTTTGAACTCGTCTTGATATACATCTGTCGTCTCTTGACCTATACCTGTTTTTTTTAGACCAAATACTAATGCAATTAATAAAACACAAACAACTAGTATTTTAGTCAAAATTTTTAATGGTCGTAATTTTAAATGCTTGTAATAGCTATACGCGGTGATGGTACAAAAAAAGTACATTCCCATAACATTTGCAAGTGCTTGAAAATTACGAGTGATTGAATTAGCCGAGAAAAAAAGGTCAATTGCTTCTATCGGAATATTCAAAAATTGCGCAAAAAACTGAATCCCATTGATGCCGGAGGCTCCGCCTCCCCATCCCATGGGAATAACTAATAAATTAGTTAGAAATTCCTTATTACCATTTATTGGAGTGCGGAAAAAAAAAGCTGCGAACATGATAAACAAAACAAGTCCTAGATTTCCGATCTGCATAAAATTATAAGATAAAGAAGCTATAGCTTCTGGAATATTGAGATTCTCACCCTCCGGGGCACTCTTTTTTATTTTTTTAAATTCTTTTGCTAAATCTTCAATATATCCAACTAAAAATGGGATTGATAACGATGCCATTGTTGTTGCAAACACAAGCATTAATACAGGAGATACATTTTTAATCGCATTGCGGTAAGAAATATCGATAAAGGCTGTTAATAAGTAAGGAAGAATAAAAAAGACCAGCGATAAAACGATTATGATGTAAATGGCTAAGTAAAATAGTAGATGTTGTAGTTCTACAAAATCGATCGTGCCAAGTGTTGAACCTAGTAAACAAAACACAGCTATCGGAGAAAACTTTCCAAGACCTTTAATAAATCGTAATATTAAAATATTTGTCGTATTCAAAACTGATAAAAAGGTTGACTTGTCTTTAACGAAAATACACACAGAGCCCATGATCAAACCGAATATGGCAATAGCCGGAACATAATTATTGACTAAGTCATAAAATGGATTTTGAGGGATCAACAAATCGAATAGATCCAGCAAAGTTTTAGCTGGCGCTTCATCTGTTATCACCACAACTGTATTGCGAACTTTGGGTATCAATAGTCCAAATAAATTAACGATCATTAAAACAAATAAAGTTGTTAACGCAATGACCCAAAATATAGGCGTTAATAATCGCTTCACAAGATTTGGTGTCAGACTTCCCAAACCATAAATTACACCCGTTGCAATAAATGGAAGTATAACCATCATCAACAACATAATATAGGCTTGGCCTATGGGTTGCAGTATTGCGCAATAAGGACCAAAAAATAATCCGGCAAAGATTGCTGCAATAAAAGCGATCAGGGTTTGGTATGCGATTGAAATGCGTTTGAACATGCGATTCTCTAAAAAGGTTTTTCGCTTTATATATCTAAATATTTTTTTAAAAAACAGGTGTTTTTAAAAGCGATAGAGAAACAAACTTGTGCTGTAAACATCTTTCATTTGTTGTTCAATGATGGGTTTGTACCCTGGTAAATGAAATGTGTGTGTTAAAAGATATGCCCCTTCCCTCATTTTTTTCTTAGCTAATCGCTGCATAGCTTTAGGATACAAATAACAAACAATTAAAGACGCGTCTTGAAATGACACTTTAAAAAAATCTTTTCGGGAGATTCTTAGATTAGGGTAAGGATAAAAAAGGAGTCTTATTTTAAGAAATAAATAACAAATTGTGGATAGCTCATAACCTTGAATTAAGCAATCTGGATATTTTTTTGCTAATGCAAAAAGAAGAGTCCCCCATCCACATCCGCACTCAATAATTTTGACTTTGTGCAGCTTGGGAGACAATGCCAAAAGCCTTCTTTTCACTTTTGAAGATGTCGGCATCGGTGAGATACCCAATTTCATAGTGTAAAAAAGAAGTGAACTAAAGGCCCAAATAAGTAATAAAAAAAGAATTACGATCATTTATTACTACTGACTTTAGCATGGATTACGAATTATTCACACTATTTGCACTTGGATGCGCTTTTTTTGCAGGACTTATAGGATCTTTAACAGGTCTTGGTGGTGGCGCAATACTTGCGCCACTACTCGTATTGTTACTTAAAGTCGATATTCACTATGCAATAGGATCTGCACTCATTTGCTCCATAGCAACATCAACAGCTGCGAGCTTTCCCTTACTAAAAAAAGGTATTGCTAATCCACGGATTGCATTATTTTTTGGTACAGCCACAGTATTTGGTGCTATAGCCGGTTCGTTATTATCAGCACTTGTTCCGACGACTGCGCTATTTTTTTTATTCGGCGTTGTATTATTAGCTTCATGCTATCCATTCAAGAAAAAAGATTTTCAATTAGTACCAGTCACAACTTTCACCAAAAAATGGCAGCTCGTTGGCCGGTATCATGGATCACATGGTAATATTGCGTATGCATGCCATAATGTTAAATTAGGATACAGTATACTAGTTGGGGCGGGTCTTTTTTCGGGATTATTAGGTATAGGATCTGGTGTATTTAATGTAATGGCACTTGAAAAAATAATGGGATTGCCATTTCGAGTCGCACTGGCAACCAGCACAGTCATTATTGGCATTACAACATCGTCAAGTGTTGGATATTACCTTCATTGGGGCTATATTGATACAACACTTGTAGCGACAGTTGTCATAGGTGTTTTACTTGGATCGTATGTGGGTTCAAAATTATTTTTTCGAGCCAAAACAACGGCTCTAAAAGCCTTATTTACAATTGTTGTCATTGCAATGGGCATTGAAATGATTCATCAAGGAATTGATAGGTTAAGACATGGAAACCAAGTGGAATACACGCACACTGCAAGTCATTCTCACCCTTTCGATTGGCTGCATCTTAATCGGTGAGTTTTTATATTTAAAAGAATTTGGAAATACAATCATTGACTACAGTGATTTTTCGCCAATTTGTCTTTTTTGCAATGAACTTAAAGGGCCAATTACTGTTGGTGCTAAGTGGATGTCGATCGGATTAATTTTGTTCATTACGCTGCCAATAATTAGGCTTGTAGCCTATTTTATAGGATTTTGTAAAAGACATGAAAAGCGTTATGTTAGGCTATCACTCATTTTAATATTGATGATCGTGTCGGGTTATTGGCATCACGTAAGTTAAGTTTTTAACTCTTCATTCCATATGCTTAAATGGGCTTCATCGTGATTTTCAATAGGCTCTAAATGTGTCATCAATTCCGCATTACGGCCAAGTCTTTTTACAACACAGCATTCAATGCGCGTTGCAATAGCATGAGCTTCGCTTATATGCATTTGTCCAATAAACTGTAGATGCACTTCGCAAAATATGCGTGTACCAGCATTACGGTGTCTTAGTCTGTGATATGTAAGATTATATTTCTTGGTTTCATCATCTAATATTTCATGTAATAATTTATCGACATTAGGATCAATTGTATCCATTAAACCAAACACCGACTCTTTAATGAGCTTATAACCTGTCCATAAGATGTTTAAACCTATTAATAATGCAATTAATGGATCAAAAAAAGCTTGTTTAGTGAATTTTGTGAGCACCAAAGCAAGCATAACACCACAGCTTGTCCAGCAATCTGTTAAAATGTGTTTTCCGTTGGCCTGTAAAACAAGTGAAGTCGTTTTTTTTCCTTTATTTATTAGATAAAGACCAAGTACACCGTTGATGATTAATGCTGCTAATATATAAACGAAACCCGTTTCAAGATGGCTGATTTCAACACCACTTATCCATTTTTGGATGGCTTCATAAACGATAAATAAAGCAGCAACACCAATTATCCCTCCCTCAAAACCAGCTGAAAAAAAACTGATTCGATCGTGACCGTACGGATGATCACGATCAGCCGGCTTCAGACTAAGCCACATACTATAAGTTGCAAAACCAACTGCAAACAAATGAACCACGGACTCCATAGTGTCTGATAATATCGCGGTCGATTTGGTTTTGTAGTAAGCATAAATTTTTATAGCTAGTAATAAAAAACCGATAATGAGAGAAATCGTCATCGCCTTTTTTTTTGACCTGTCTTCTTTAGCATTCATTGCCATTTGAGACATTTCATCTTCTATCATGACTAAACCAATGCAAGTAATCTTTATATTTATGAGGCCAATAGTTTACCTTTTTTTAACCAAAGTTAATACGATAAAAACAATTCTAAAGAAATTTTTTGCAAAATAAAGACTTAACTAGGTATACGACCAAACAAATTGGTTCGATCGCTGGATAGGAGTGTTTTACCTTTTATCCTTGAAAATTAAGGCTCTTTGAGGTAAAAAAATGCCGTCTTTTAATTATTTCTCCCGGGAAAGTTCTTCGAACATGAAAAGTGAGCGTTTAAAAAAACTTGAATCAGAGTTGCGTGATTTGGAACAATGGCTGAAACTAGGCCTTGTCCCTAAAAAAGATGTTGAAAAACATAAAGAAGAAATCCGTAGCCTGCAAGGTAAGATAGAAGAAGAAAAGGATCGCTTGCAATTTCTTAAAGAAAGCGGCGAAATCGAAGAGTATACAACTCCAAGACGGCATCCTGCACGCCAGGCAGCCTATCCTGACACTTCATCGATACCAGACATAGATATGACCGAGGAAAGCGGCGGCTTAACCGACGCTGGCCTTGAAATGGAAACAGAAACTATCGAAGCTGAAGGATTTTCTGAAGAGCGCGCTGATGACAGCGAAGAGCCTGAAGACGACGATGATGATGATGAAGATCCGTTCAGTGACCGTAATCGTTGGCGCCGTGGCGTCCTCGATCCAGACGCTGATGACTGGTGATCTCTTAAATTGTATTAGTCTTTATTTTCATATTCCTTTTTGCACTAAAAAGTGTCCTTATTGCCACTTTTATGTCCTCCTTGATAATGCATCGCATCGCGCACGTTTTTTAACAGCTTTAAAAAATGAGTGGCGGATGCGTTTGTCTTTAATCGGCGATAAACCAATCGGCTCTATCTATTTTGGTGGTGGAACACCTGCTTTACTATCTTCTGACGAAATCAAAGATATATTAGACATGGTTCACTCAAGCTCTAACGTATTGAATGATTGTGAAATCACAATTGAAGCCAATCCAGAAAACATTGATCGCAATAAATTACAGGGATTTTTTGATGCTGGCATTAACAGATTAAGTATCGGTGTCCAATCTTTTGATGATGATATGCTTAAAACTCTTGATCGTATCCATGATTCCAGAAAAGCTATATGGGCCATCGAAACGGCAAATCAAATAGGTTTTAACAATATATCAATCGACATTATGTATGATTTGCCCGGTCAAACTCCCCAAGAATTTTCTCGTACGCTAGACATTGCCGCCAAACTTCCAATAACTCATCTATCACTTTATAATTTGCAGATAGAGCCTAATACAGCCTTCTACAAACGACAAAAAGAACTCAATGCAATAATTCCTCGTGATGAAAACAGTACAGCACTATTACAAAGCGCAATCGATCATTTGACAGCTTCTGGTTTTGAGCACTATGAGATATCAGCATTTGCTCGACATCAAAAACGCTCTTTCCATAATCTTGGTTATTGGCAAGCGAGGCCTTTTTTAGGATTTGGACCATCTGCATTTAGCTATTGGGATAAAAAAAGATTTCGTAACTGCGCTAATTTACTGAAATATGAAAAGGCTTTATTTAATGGGCAAGACCCTGTTGATTTTAGCGAACAACTAGAAACTCTTAGCGCACAAAATGAACTTTTTGCAGTTGAAATGCGCCTCTTACAAGGTGTAAACATCCCTCAATTCGAAAAAAGACACGGCGCTTTAAACTCATTACTTAAAAAATCAATCGAGCATTTAATTAGTATTGATTTGTTAAAAAAAGAGCATGACACTCTTTCTTTAACAAAACGCGGAATCTTTTTTTATGATTCAGTTGCAGTCGAATTAATTTAGATCTCAGACGCGTAAAAAGCAAATACAGCTGGTTTTTTTGCAAGAGATGGTGGAGGAGATTTGCGCCAAGTCTCAACAGAGTATGTCATTACTCTTTCTGTTGTCAGTGTCAAATCCCAAGCTACAGTCAAATATGTTTTAGGATTTAGATGATCGATTAAATCTTGCAATAAGTATTGATTGCGATAAGGAGCTTCGATCATCATTTGTGTTGCTCGATCTTTTTTAGATATCTTTTCCCAAATTTCAATCTGCTTAATGCGCTCATCTTGTTTACTTGGTGGATAGCCATGAAAAGAAAAGCGTTGTGCAGGCAGTCCCGATAACATCAATGTCATCAACAATGATGACTGACCGGTATAGGCTTTAACTGGTATTGCCATTTGCTTTGCACGCAAAACTAAGTCGTGACCTGGATCTGCTAGACATGGAAGGCCTGCATCTGAAACAAGACCCCATTGACCACCTTCCAATATCGGTTTTAAAAAAAAGTCGATCTCGTCTTTTCTTGAGTGTTCATTAAAAACACCGATGGGTACTTGATGGGGTGGCACTTTTGTTTTGAAGCGATTAAGAAATGATAGTCCGCCTTGCGGACTCTCTGCAATTAATCCATCTAATTGTGCTACAGCCTCTGCAACATCTGGACTAATTTTTTCAATCCAATTTCTATCCCCTAATCCATTTGGTAATAAATGGAGTGTTCCTACTTTCACAATAGCCTCGCTATTAATAAATCCATTAAAAGATAAGGGTCTGAAATGCTGCTGCGTGAAAGTAAATCGATCTCTGAGATGGAGACAATGCCTTTACGCAAGCTTGCCATTCCATACCCTTCTGCTAAATAAACCGCTTGTTGCAATGCCTTCTCACCTCTAATTTGAGGGAATTCGCGCTGCAAATCTTGGAAATTCCTTCCCTCTTTAACAAGGCATACTAAGCGATATGACGTTTGAAATTGTGTGCGCAACTGAACAAGCATGCCTTGTATCGATCCGCCAGCTTCTAACTGCGATCGACCAAGATGACATGCTAAAGGTGCCTTCTTTTGCAAGATAGCATTCGTCCAATGCCAGCTTGGCTCTAAAGCCATCTGGACACACACCTGCATTAAATCGTTTAAAGTGATTTGTGGGCACTGGCCCACAAAGCACGAAAGTTTATCAAGCTCGTTTTTTAAAAGAGGCGGCTGAAAACCGACCTGCTGCAATAATTTTCTAGCTGCTTCATCTGTAATTTTTTTTTGTAAACTATTTGCCATTTGATGAATCCAATGAAGGAATCTATCTTGCCTTTCCCATGGCTTTTCAGAAGATAAGTCTAGTAACATACCCTCTTTTTCAGCGCGTTGGTTTAAAGCTTCATTTTTTAAAGACGTGGCACACAGTATAAAGATAACAGATGGAGAAAAAGTCTCTTTTTCTAAAAGAGTAAGATTGTTTTTTTTAAGCTTTTCTAGTCTTTCGATTAAAACAACACGGCGTTCATCAAAAAGACTAATAAATGAAAGCTCTTCTTTAAGCTGAGCATCAGTCATTTGGTCAGCGTGATAACGTTTGACAGGTAAATTCCATTGCTTGAGTGTCTCTTGCGCAATGGTTTTACCCTCCATTTCATCTTTAACGTTGATTAGGTAAAGACTAAAATGGGGTGAAGCTTTTTTTTTAACAGCGATGTCAAACGCTGAGAGTTGGTTAAATTTGACCACAGCTTTACTAATAGTTAAAGAAGATTAAGTCATAGACCTTATCTTAACTAAGACATTATCGACAACTGATAATGGTTTTTAGATAGCAACCGAAAAGCTGCATTGACAATTGATTCTGGAGTTAAGGCGGTTAAACAATCACTGACCTTACCACCACCACAACCATCAAGTCCACAAGGTCTACAACCTGGATCGTGACTCATAATAATATATTGAATACTTGATGTTAAGCCATACCATGGTCCCCATGCTTTTTCAGATGTTGGGCCGAACAACGCGACCACTGGCTTTTGAAGAGCGCATGCTAAATGCATCGGCGCAGAATCAACGCCAATAAATAATTGACTATGCTCAATCAATGCACCTAGTTCTTTAAGATTAATTTGCCCTGTAAGATCTAAAAAATTTGAAGTTAATTTTTTTACATCTTGTACATATTTAATCTCACGCTCGTTACTAGACGCTGTAATTATAATAGTATGGCCCATTGCATGTAAACGATCGACAACCTGAGCAATTGTTTTGACAGGTAAACTTTTAAATAACCAACGCGACGTTGGATGAACTAAAATATAGTCTTTAATGCGGTGAATACTCAAAAGCTCATCAATACGAGTTTTTGCATGCAGTGTAGTATAAAATTGGAGTTTTCGTTCATAAATTTCAGGATAGATGCCGATGCGACGCAAGGTATCTAGATTTAATTCTACAACATGCCTGTCAGTGTTAGGTTTTTTAACCACATGAGTGTAAAGGCGATCTTTTTTAAAAATCCCTTTTTTGCCAGGATCCCAACCTACTCGATAACGTGCATTTGAAATGTAGCATGCAATTGACCCTCGGTCCCCTTCTGTCAAATTAATCACAAGTTCATACTTTTGCTTACGGATTGATCTAAGAAATTCGATCTCTTTTTTTAATCGGGGCAAGCGCGATAGTTTTTTCCAAGCTGGGTCACAAAAATGCATGGCATTGATTGCAGGATGACCTTCTAACATCGGCGCCGTTTCTTTAAAAATCATTGCATCGATACATGCATTTGGAAGCGCTTTTTGAAGCGCTGAAAAAACAGGTGTTGTTAATAAGACATCACCAAAATGACGTAATTTGATGACTAAAACACGTTTAATCGTCTCTAAATCAATTGGAGGTGAAATCACTAAACTACTCCCAATGAATTCTAAAGTCTTTAATGACTTTAGGGGAAAGCGATGTATGAACAGGACACACGTGTGCTGCCGCTTCAATTTTTTTTCTGATGTCTTCTGGAACGAATTCTGGACAATGGATATGCAATGTCATTTCGACAACAAATGGAGATTGTGCAGACAGGGCTTTAGTCACTGTTGCTACAGCTTTATCTAATGAAACATTATAGGAATTGGCAGTCATGCCCATCATTGTTAATACACAAGAAGCCCATGAAACTGCTAATAAATCTGTCGATGAACAAAATTCATTGAGACCGCCGTATTGCTTTGGTCCATCAGTTATGAGAGTCACCGCGCCATCTTTAAATGAAGTGATTGTGCGCAGTTGACCGTCATACTTTACTTGAATATCTGCCATGACAAACTCCTAAAAAAGAAATTTGCATGGTGTCAGAAAAACTTTTAAAAGTGTATATTATTTTTTAATCATTTTTTTGATGCGGCGCTTCCAGCCCTCAGCTGTTAAAACGCGCTCTTCTGGGATATATTTTGTGACAGTAGCTTCCTTGCTTTTACCAGTCAATTTTTTGATCAAATTTTTCGCTATCATAACTACCCTATTCACTGATCCAGTTCGATAGTAGATATGATACCTTAATCAAGAATTATATAGTATCTTAGAGCCTGTTAAAGCCATTTTTTATGTTTAATATAACCTAACATACATAGCGCTACAATTATCATAATGCCAATAGCCACAAAAAATCCATACTGCCACTGTAGTCCTGGCATATATGAAAAATTCATACCAAATAATCCAGTCAGAAATGTCAAAGGACAAAATACTGTTGAAACAATCGTCAAAATTTTAATGACTTCGTTCAATCTTTGAGTAACAGAAGATCTATAAAGATCTAGCATGCCAGCTATCAAATCACGAAACATTTCAATAGCGTCAATCACTTGAATAGCATGGTCGTAAACGTCTCTGAGGTAAAATAATGTGGCTTTACTAAAGTGATTAGATTCTTGACGAAGTAACCTGGAGATAACCTCTCTTAAAGGCCAAATTGATCGGCGTATAAAAATCATCTCACGTCTTAAATTGTGTATATCTTCTACCAAATGTTCTTTGGGATAAGATGTAAGATGCTCTTCCATCTTCTCTAAATTGCCACCAATTTTATCAAGTAGTATAAAATAGTTATCGACAATCATATCAATGAGAGCATAAGCCAAATAATCTGCGCTTAACTTGCGCATATTACCTCTTTTTAATCTTAGACGTTCTCTAACACTGTCAAATAAAGTGTTGTTTTTCTCTTGAAAAGACAGAATTAAATTATCGAATAAAACAATTGAAATTTGCTCATCTTCAACATGACCGCCATGATCTTCATAATAATCTAATGAGCGGATAATTAAAAAAACATAGCGATCGTATTCCTCGACTTTTGGCCGTTGTCCAGGAGTGGCTATATCTTCTGTAATCAAACGATGAAGCTTAAATTGCGAACCTAAAGATTCAATGATTTCAGAATGTGCAATACCTTGAACATGTATCCAATTGATACCGCTGGATTTATCTATTGGAAAAGATTCGGGTAATACCGAATAGACTTTTTCAGTAAATTTTTCCTGATCATAATTGACCCACGTAACAACTGTACCCCCCTTCGTATCACTGGGCATTAAGACACCTGGTGGAAGGCCCGCTTTACGAGATCTTGATTTTAATGGAGGGTACATTGTTTAAACTCCTTAAAGACTTTCTAAATACTTAATCAATAGTCGCACGCCGATACCAGTCGCATTTTTGGGATGATAGCGTCTTTCTTTAGATAAATATGCAGTACCTGCTATATCAAAATGAACCCAAGGAATATCGGCTATAAACTCTTGCAAAAACAACCCAGCAGTAATACTGCCGCCTGGTCTTCCACCGCTATTTTTCATATCGGCAAAATCTGATTTTAACTGATCTTTATACTCTTCGTAATTAGGCAAACGCCAAATTCTTTCAAAAGTATCAAGGCCTGCTTGAGTTAGCTGCTCTGACATTTCATCGTCATTAGATAAAAAACCAGTTGTCTCTTCACCCAATGCGATAACCATAGCACCAGTCAGTGTAGCTAAATCAATAATACGAGTCGGTGCTAAATGATCTTTAGCCCATGCTAAAGCATCAGCTAGTACTAATCGCCCCTCAGCATCTGTATTATCAATCTCAATCATTTTACCGCTATAACTGCGCTGTACATCCCCTGGCTTGTAACTTTTAGAACCAATGGAATTTTCAGTAGACGGAACAACAACGCTTAAATTAATTTTAAGCTTTAACTGCGCAGCAGTTAATAAAGTTCCAATCACAGTTGCAGCACCAGCCATATCGCATTTCATTGTTTCCATAGATCCAGTTGGTTTAAGATTTAAACCACCCGTATCGTATGTAATGCCTTTGCCGACAAGAACTGTTTTATCCTTTGACTTTGAATCGCCTTTATACTCCATAACGATGAAAGCGGGGTCTTTGTCAGATCCTTTATTTACTGCAAGTAATAGATCTAGGCGCTCTTTCACAATACGTTTTTTATCAAAGGTGGTCACCTTGATAGATGGATTATCTTTGGCAATTTTTTGAGCCATTGCTGATAAATATTGGGGCGTTACCTCATCAGCATTGCGATTAACAAGGTCACGTACCAAATAAACACCTTGGGCAATTGTTTTGGCTTTATTAAAGCGAGCTAAAGCAGACGCTTTAGCTCCAACAAGTGTAACGTGTTTTACAAGTGTCGGGTTTAAATCTTTATTTGTTCTATAATCATTAAAACTATAATTAGTTAACAACATACCCTCTGCTATCGCGTCAGACAACGTATCTTCATGCATTTTTTCGACAGAAAAATGCATGATATTAATCATCTGGATTTTTTTTGCGATACAGCATTTGATTAAACAACTATAAGCACGCCTGATTGTTTCAGCCGTGATTTTTTCTTTGGGACCAAGACCTAATAATGCAATGCGTTTATCAGTTTTGGTGCCGTAGCAAATAAGGACTTCACCTTCTTTAGCTTTAAAGTCACCAGATTCTAATGAAGATTTTAAAACATCTTTCAAAAATGCAACCTCTGCTAAAGCTTTTGGCTGCTGTTTCAGCTGACAATAAGGAACGACTAGAAGATCGGCTTCTTTACGTTTATCATTGCCCGTAGCGCTAAAGTCCATACCCACCCTTTTTTATCTTTAAAACGGAACATTATCTTCTGAAACAGACTGAGCCATTCCAGAGCCTTGTTGAATTGAACCACCAAAAGATGATCCACCTTTTTGTCCACCAGAGTAAGCAAAAGGACTATCTTCATTTGTTTGAGTCTGTGATTGAGCGCCACCATTTTCTTGACGATCAGTGCGACCAAACGGGCTAAAACGAATAATTTCTGCTGTAATATTAAGAGTAACTTGAGAGTTGCCTTCTTTGTCGACGTAGATTTCTGGCTTACTGAGTTCTCCAACAACGACAAGTGAGGTTCCTTTTTTCAAATAAGGCAATAGTTTATCGAAACGATCTCCCCACATAGTGACTTTCCACCAAATAGTTTCGTCACGGCCGCCCTTTTTAGAATTTGTTGCAATGCGCAGTGTCGTTACTTTTTGTCCATTAGGAGTAAAACGCGTTTCAGCATCTGCTCCCATATTTCCTGCGATTTGTATGAAATTCATTTTTTGCCATCCTTAATAAAAGCTAATTTAGCTCTTAATATTGTCATGCCGAATGACGAAATGCAAGCTTTTCATCTCATCATTCAACACTTAATTTATTAAATAGAAATTTTAAATTGTTCTAAGCAAAAAATAATGAGTGGATAGCTATACTAATTAAAAAGTACATAATCATAGATAAAACGTCATTTAATGCCGTCACAATAGGGCCTGAAGCCACAGCGGGATCAACACTAAGTCTTGCAAAGAAGAATGGAAAGAATACCCCAAGGAACGATGACCATAAGCAAGCACCAAAAAGACCAAAGCTTACAATCACTCCAATTTCTAAAGGATCTGATCCTAATTGCTGCACGCCAAAAGTATTTAAGAAATAAATAACAGTGCCGCATAGAATACCAAAAACGATTCCGGTCATAGTTCCAATCATCATCTCTTTGCTAACAGCCTTATTTCGACTACCAGCAGATAGAGTACCGATGGCCATACTCCGCACTAAAACAGTACTGCATTGGATGCCCACATTGCCAGACATACCAGTAATTAATGGAACAAAGAAAACCACAAACCCAAGTAAGTGACCTTCTAATCGACCAAATAAAGACATGGAAGCTGCGCTAACTAAACCCCCACATAAAGTCACTAATAGCCAAGGAGCTCTATATAAAAACCTTTTAAAAGTCGGCTCATTACCTCCAACGTCTTCTGTTGTTCCAGCCATGCGAGCAATTGTTTCATCGGCTAAGTCTTCAATAGCTTCAACGACAGTCTCATATGTGACAACACCCACTAAAAAATTATCTTCATCAATAACTGGTAATGCTGGAATTTTATAACGCTCTACTAAGTCAACGACTTCATCCCGACTAGTGTCTGGTGTCACTTTATGAATGATAGGCTTCATCACTTGACGCAAAGGCAATTCAGGTGGATTTATTATCAAATTGCGCCCAGGAACATATCCTTGTAATTCACCTGCTTGATTGAGCACAAAAATACGCCGTGTTAAATCAACACCGGGATTATCGCGTATGTAACCGGCAGCCTCACCTATTGTAATATCCGTTGTGAAAGCAAAAAACTCGTTTGTCATTAAACGACCAGCGCTGTAACGATCGTGCTTTTGCAGCTCACGGATATAATTAGCTTTTTTTATATCGATAAGATCTAAAACTCGGCGATAGCGTCTACCTGGCAAATCGTCTAATACCCATACAGCTTCATCTAATGGCATCTTTTGAATGACGCCCTTTATCTCTTCATCAGTTAGCTGACGAAAAATTGCAGATCTTGTGTTACTGTCGGTATTAATTATGAAGGTAATTTGAGCTTGAAAGTCAGGAAGATTTTCATAAAGTACATGTCTGACATTGGGAGGCAATCTTGAAGCAGCATAAGCTAAGTCAATAGGCGTATGCTCTGATGCAATTTTTGCAATATTATATAAACGAACTTTTGATGTTTGTTTGTGAAAAGCTTCTTCTAATTTCTGGTTAAGTAAGTCGTCCAAATGACTCGTTCTAGAGTCCATTAAGTTACCAGTTCCAGCGTGGAATTCTTCTAGCTCGACCTCTTCGTCGTTGTGCTTATTTTGATCCACGCAACCATACTCCTCAAATTCTAGTTTTATTTTTTAATTGATTAACAAAATGCCTAAACATCTCTGTATGCTTTAATGCATCGAGCCATTCATCATGCAAAACATCTTCTAATGGAGGAAGCCCACCATGAATTTCTGCGCGCTCTAAAAAATACATCGCAGATCTAAAACATCCCATCAAAGAATACAAACAAGCAAGATTGTAAAAAGATTGAACATTTCCAAGAGCTGCAGCCTGTAATAATTTACTTTCAGCCTCTTCTCGCAATTGCTGGCTTGAACTACCACTTGTAAAATCTCTACTCAATTCCGCTAAATTTAGCAGTGCAAGACCCCAATCATTCCAAACCATTTCATCTTCTTTATCTTCTTCGATTATCTGACGAAAATATTCAATGGCCTTTAAAAAATGTTCGGGTTCAGCGGAAACTTCACCCAAATGAGATAAAGCCAATGCTAAATTATAACGAGCATGAATGTATTGTGGATCTTTATCTAAAACAAAAGATAAAACTTGAATCGATTTTTCATATAATTCAGCTGTTCCATCAAAATCGCCTAAGAAGTCTAAACCACAACCATAATGGTAGAGCCACTCCATTTCCGGAGTATTCTCCATACCATTGCGTAAAGAAAAGGCATGCTCAAACTTAACTAATGCCTCTTCAACATACTGCTTTAAGTTGGTCATTTCAGCCATTTTTAATAAAGCAACACCCCAATCATTCCAAAATTGTGGTTGCTTAGGCTGTAATTCCGAAGCTCTAGAACAGTAATAGCCTGATTGTTCCACCATTAAAAAGTCACAACGCATTTCGCCAAGGGCGAAGTGCGTTTGAGATAAACCGTGCCACAACGAGGCACGAGCATTATCAATCGATAATCCATACTGAAATTTTTCAATGGCCTGCATGAAAAATTCCTCATCTCCGAAATAATGGCCGAGTTCGTGTAAACAAAGACCATAACTATACCAAATATCAGGATTGTCTGGGAAATGATTCGCCGCAACTGCTAATTTCTCTTCAGCCTGCTTCAAAAATTGAAGGTTTTCCCGATAAACACCCAATAACATAAGAGCTTCCCCCCACCGGCACTGAATTTGTGGGTGACCTGGGTGAACAATATCGGCTTTTGCAAACTTTTCAAGTCCATCTTCAATTAAAGATAACTCATGCTTAATCTTTCCTTCATTAATGCAGAGTTGGCCAAAACGGACCCAAGCTTCAAGTTGTGATGGATTGAGATCTAAAGATTTACTTAAACTTTTTGACGCTTCATCAAAGTATTCTTCTTGCCCATTCATTTCATGAATATTGCAATGTGTAAGACCTAAATGAAACCAACTTGATGCATCTTCTGGTGAATCACTTGTTGCTTGCTTGTAAGCTTCTTCGGCTTTTAAGTACCATTCAACAGAACCCATAAGTTCTGCCATTCCTGAAAATGTATTTCCTAAATCACACCAAAAAGCAGATCCACTACAACCTAATATTTTAGCTTCTTCAAATTTTTCTAAAGCAACGCGAAAATCTATTGCTTCACCTGATTGTTTACCTAAATAATACCAATTAAGACCCCAATCCCAGCAAAGTGCACCTTGTGTCTCTTCATTACCTTTAAGCAATTCATAAGCGGTCAAAAATTTTTCATCAGCTTCTTGGAAATAATTTAAATCACCGTATGTCAATCCCATCTCTACTAAAACATTGCCCCAAGTATACCAGGCATCAGTAAAGGCGGGGTTAAAACTTGTTGCTTTTTGTAAATTTTGATTGGCTAAACTTAAACACCTTTCTTGATGTTGGCGTTTGGCATAAGTAAACCAAGCCAAACCTTGACGATAAAAAATCTGCGCATTAGATGGTGCAATACGCAAAGCGAGTATGAAAATCTCTAACGCTTTTTGTTCGTTAGTAATTAATGCGCGTTCACCCTGGAGTGTAAAAAGCATTGCTAATAGTTCACGCTCATCCGATGTCATTTGTGTCCACAATGACGGTTCTTTGAACTCTTCGAGCCTATCTAATGCATTGCTAGCGAGAATTTCTTGGAAAATTGGCAGATAAAAATTATTCGTCATAACCGCAAGTATAAATTAAAGCATTCTTTCACTCAACGTGTTTCCCTTTTTGTTTTTTGTAAAACAAAAAATGTGAAACGCATAAATTTCTATCTATATTGAATACAAATTTTGTTAAATCGATTTTTTAATCGATGAGATTAAAATCCGTTAAGAATATCTTGGATTTTTTCTTGATCGTTAGCTGGCGTTTTGCATAGACCATGACTACATAGATATAATGTAGTTGTGTCCTTAATTGCCGTTTGCAATTTTAAATCAGGTATGAGCGTTCCCAAATTTTCTTCAACTTCATTCCAAATAACAACACGATGCGGCTGAAAATTTTTGCTTAAAGTTGCTTTGATCAAATCTTGCCATTGGCCATCTGAATTTAAAGCAACAACGACAGTTGGTGCTTTTTTATCTAAGTAACGCTGCAAAGCCATCAATAAATAACAGCACCCGACAGGGTGCTCTTCGATAGATTTACAAGCTTTGCGTAAAATATCTTCTGCTCTACTTAAGTACTTTTTATCATGTGTAATTTGATAAAGTCTTAATAGATTTTCACAGTGGATACCATTACCAGATGGCTCTGCCCCATCGTACATTTCACACTGCTTGAGTATAGTATAAGGATCTTCACCAACTGATGTGTAATAAGCGCCATCTGGCATTTTAAATTTACTTTCGATAACTTCTGTCATCTCGAGCGCCCAATGTAACCATAATGCATTGCCATCAACTTCAAATAGCATCAAGATGCCATGTATCAAAAAAGCGTAATCATCAAGTCCACCATCATATCGTGCTTCTTTGTCACAATAGCGTCTTAATAATTTTTTATCTTTCCACATTTCTTTACGAATAAAATGCGCTGCATCATATGCACTTTCTAAATAGGTTTGATTATCAAAAACCATCGAAGCGTAAGCCAATGAATAAATGATGAGACCATTCCAACTGACAATAATTTTATTATCTATGATGGGTGCTTTTCTTTTCTTTCGAAGATTTAATAATTTTTCACGGCACTCTTTGAAAATGCGATCGGTGTTTAGCACATCAATTTCGTGTCTTTCACAAAATTCTTCCAAGGAGTCAGTTGTTGATAAAACAGAGCGACCCTCAAAGTTTCCTGGATAACGTACATTATAATACTCGAAAAACAAGTTTGCGTCTTGTCCAAGAATAACTTCTAATTCTTTGCGAGTCCATGTGTAGTAGTATCCTTCCTTACCTTCTGAATCAGCATCTTGAGCGGAATAAAAACCTCCATGAGGTTGTTTCATCTCTTTAATCAAGTAATTAAATATGCCATCGACAACCTGTTTGAAATTTTGCTTCTTGGATACTTGCCAAGCTTCCGTGTAAATTCTTGCTAATATAGCATTGTCATAAAGCATTTTTTCAAAATGAGGAATTTGCCAACGATCATCGACGCTGTATCTTGAAAAACCCCCTCCTATATGATCGTGAATACCTCCTCGAGACATCATTTCAAGCGTTAGATCGACAAAAAAGTAAGCACGCCCTTCCCCTGTCAGTTTTCCATAACGCAGTAAAAAACAACTGTGATATCCGATGGGAAATTTCGGAGCTCCTTTAATACCGCCATATAATGGATCTGCCATTCGAAAAAACAGCTGAGCTGTTTCTTCAATATTATTGATTGTTGGCATATCCAATGATGGAGCCGCATCTTTCTCATTAAATATTTCAAAGATTTTATCGGCCTGTTCGATGAGCTTGTCACGCTCTTCGGGTTGCATCCACATGTCTTGTATTTGGCTGATTAGTTCTACAAGCCCTAAACTTCCAATACGAGAGTCTGCTGGTACGTAAGTTGTAGCAAAAAAAGGTTTAAGATCAGGCGTTAAAATGACATTAAGTGGCCAACCTCCACCACTTGCAATGATTGCTTGGGCAAAGTCCATATACAAAGCGTCAACCTCTGGCATCTCTTCACGGTCGACTTTGATATTAATGAATGTTTGGTTCATGAGCTTTGCAATATGCACATTTTCAAAGCTCTCTTGCTCCATGACATGACACCAATGACATGTTGCATAGCCTATAGACAAGAAGATGGGTTTATCTTCTTGTTTAGCGGCTATAAAAGCTTCGTTACCCCAAGGGTACCAATCGACTGGATTGTGTGCGTGTTGTTGCAAGTAAGGTGACTTTTCATGAATGAGACGATTGGTATGCATAAAGCCTTAGTTTTTCAAAATAATTCCATATATCTTCCAAAAAACCAACCCGCCACGATCACACCGACCGAAACGACGACCCATAAAAGATTAGGCAGCCACTTAACTCCGCCGCCTGGCGTACCTCTTGCTTCAACAGTACCAATACCATAAGCAAAGTCTTGCTTTGGTGGAGTTATGTAAAATATTTGAGGATTTTCTTTAACCAATTGATTAACGTCTAAACCTAAGAAGGTAGCGTATTTCTTGGTAAAACCTTGCGCATAGACTGGAGATATCATTTTTGTCATATCTCCTTCTTCTATAGCTTGTAAATAATTCATACGAATGGATGTGGCATTCTCTATTTCTTTTAAAGATAGGTTCATTTCTGTACGCCTAGTCTTTAATACTTCTCCAATCCGTGTTTTTGTTGGCTCCATGATCACCTCTATCGCACTTGATGCGATTCTTCGGCATTGTGCCAAAAAATCCCCTTTAGAAAAAGCACACAATTTTAAATTGCTTTATTTTATAATAATCACTAGAATTCCTTTTTTGAAAAGCTAGGTTATTTGGGATATGAGAGATCTACCTCCATCTTTTCCCCGTTGTTATGTAATCAACATCGAACCCGGCTGTGTCGAAAAGCTGAGGACAGATTTAGAGTCTCAGGGTTTCGAATTCACTGTTCCCCCCCACACTATATTTTCAGCCAAGAAAAAGGGCATTAGCTGCACGCTTTATCAATCAGGTAAGCTGACAGTTCAAGGCAAAGAAATGGCCGAATTTATCGAATTTTATCTTGAACCTGAAATTATTTTTCAATCTGCCTTCAATAATCCACCTGCTAAACTTAATTTGACACCGAGAATTGGAGTCGACGAATCCGGTAAAGGTGATTTTTTTGGTCCTTTGTGCGCAGCTGGCATATATGTTGATGAATCGCAAATGCAATTATTAGTTGATATTGGCGTAAAAGACTCTAAGCTACTAAGTGAAAAAGCCATAGAAAAAATAGCTGCTCAGTTACGTGAAAAATTTGCTTACCACGTCGTTTGTATCAATCCTAAACGTTATAACGAGCTATATGAACAATTCAAAAATCTCAATACACTATTAGGATGGGCTCACGCTGCTGTCATTGGTCAACTTGTTGAAAAAACAGGATGCGATGAAGTCATCATTGATCAATTTGCTGCAGAATATGTCGTAATCCAAGCTTTAAAAAGACGAGGTGTCGTCGTTAAACTGACACAAAGACACCGGGCTGAAGAAGACCTGGTCGTTGCTGCCGCCTCAATTTTGGCGCGTAGTTCTTTTGTACAACAACTCTCCAAACTCTCCAAAGAATTTCACTGTGAACTTCCTAAAGGCGCTTCTGCTGGAACCATTAAAGTGGGAAAAGAATTAGTGCAGCGTTACGGCAGTGAAGTCCTCAATCAAGTGGGCAAAATGCATTTCAAAACTGCCCAAATGATTTTAGGAAACCCTAAAAGACCGTTTAATCAAAGGGATCCCGATGAACTCCCTTTTGATGACGTGTCTTAATATTTTCGTTTAAGATTGCAATATTATATTTAAGTGGATTATTGATTTTTTATGATACATACATTCTCTTTTCCAAGTGTTATTGAGGCTTTCCCAAAGACCTCTTGGGGAAAGCGTTTTTCTTTTGGGGGTTCTATATGAAGCAACAGCGAAGAACCTCTTGGAATATGGTAATGATGATGGCAGCTATTATGGCTGTAGGTTTTCTATTGAACCTAATTATCTTATTACCTCATCAAAGAAACGAACATTTTATTGGTCGCGGCTGGGTTAAATCTATATCGATTATTTCTGACCGAGAAGGTAGTTATCAAGCAGGGCTTGTTCAACAAGGTGAAATCGTTCGCTTGTTAAACCAAAGCACTTGCGTCGACACACTCAATATTGATGATATTGAGGTCTTAAAAGATCAAATAGATAGTAAAAAATTAGTCATTCACCGCTTTTCTCGTGGTGATATCGCTCTTCAACCCATTGGCCGCATCGATAACAAGCTTGTTTTTATCGTTGTAGGATGGGATAAAGATACCTGCTTAATAGAAAATCAAGATGGTGATTTTCGTAAAATTCTAGCATCCGGCAATCTTTAATCAGAACACATCTTCATGCTTAAAAGGCTGAATATAAATAATATCATTCTCATTGAATCTTCTGAAATTCCCTTTGATAAAGGGTTTAATGTTTTATCGGGAGAAACTGGGGCTGGTAAATCTGCTATTTTACAAGCTCTTTCGCTTATTTTAGGCGAAAGAGCTGATAGTCATATCATACGTAAAGGTTCAATTAAAGCGAGTGTTGAGGCTCTCTTTGAATTTGATAGTCTTTCACTACTACCTCAAAAACTGCAAGAGATGGGCATTGATTGTGACGATGGTGAAGTAATTATTCGGCGAGAAATCCATAGTAATGGAAAGAATCGTTGTTATATCAATCATCAACTTGCGCAATTAAAAGCATTACAACAAATTAGCCGTTATTTAGCAGAACATGTAGGCCAGCATGCTGGCCAACTTTTGTTCTCATTAGAAGAACAAAGGCGTATTTTAGATGACTATCACGGCAATCACCAACTCATTCAATCCATTAATAATGGGTATCATCATTTACAAGAATTGAAAGCCACGCATGAAATGATGATACGCAACGAGTCTGCAAGATTGCGTAAAATCGACTCTATTAAACGAGAATTGAGCGAACTACAAGAAGCTAATGTAAAAAATGGTGAAGAGGAAGTCCTATTCCAAGAATACACAAAACTTGTTCATCAAGATGAGATTCATGTTAAATCTGCACAAATTCATGAAGGACTAGGCGGATCTCGCACCTCAATTGTTCCAGCACTTGCTCGTAGCCTTAATGCTCTGGAAAATCTTAAAAGCTTGGACCCCTATTTTCAAGAGCTTGAAGATAACCTTAAGAGTGCATTAAGAGAAATCGAAGAAGTGACTTACACTTTACAAAATTATCAACGCAAGCTTACTAACAATCCTCACAGACTCAATGAAATCAACGATCGTTTGACAACGATTAACGCTTTGAAGCGAAAATATGGAAAAGATTCTAATGAATTGAACCCTTATTGCGAAAAATTACAAGAAGAACTCGATAATGAAGAAATGGTGGATTGGAAACTTCAAGAGCTGTTATTGCAAATTGCGCAAGAAGAAGAAAATCTCAAACAATTATGCGTTGAACTCACTCAATTACGTATTAAATCATCTAAGCAATTACAACAAGCTATCACAGAACAAGTGCAATCGTTGAATATGCAAAAAGCTGAAGTATCAATTGTTGTGATCACCAAAGATTTTTCAGAAAATGGATCGGACCATGTTGAGTTTTATTTAGCAGCAAATCCAGGCGAACATGAAAGACCTTTAAAAGAGTGTGCAAGTGGTGGGGAAATATCAAGGCTTTATTTAGCTATTAAAGTTGTTATGGCTGGTAAAAAGAGCACTCCTTTAATGATTTTTGATGAAATTGATGCCAATATTGGTGGCCATACGGCCACAATTATTGGGCAAAAACTTTTACATATTGCCCAATCTCATCAAATTATGTGCGTCACGCATTTAGCCCAAGTCGCACAATTTGCTAATCATCACCTTCATATTAGTAAGAAAGAAGAGGCAGGTCGCACACTTTCTATAGTAAAAGAGCTTGATGAACAAGGCCGTATTCAAGAGTTTGCCAGGATGCGCGGAACAGCAGAGATTGATACAATTAATTAATTATGTTAATACTATGCCTTTAACATTGAATAATCGGGTTTGAACGTGAAAAAATTATTGTTAATGTGTGCACTTGGAGTTGCCCCTCTTTTTGGATACGACTCTTTAGAGCAACAGCCGCTTTTGGATAAATTAGCTGAAGCTGTTTTAAGTATGGAAAGTCCACCACATTGGACTGTTGTTTTAAAAGGTGTTCAAGTAGCAAACGCTAAATTTAAAACCTCTGATGTTCGTTATCAAGATTTATTGTTTAATGAAGCTGATGGCGATTTATATTTCACATTTGCACCAACAAGCGAAGAAACGGTTACATTCGGTGCAGGATGGGGTCATACCACTTTAAAGTGGGATGAAAATCCATTCTTCTCACAAACTAATTTTGACGTTGTCAAGTTAGGGGTTATTGCTACCACAGATCGTTTTACTGATTGGTTTTGGCAAGGCTCTATTTATACGAATCGTCAAAGTAATAAAATTGGTTCATCAAACGATGCGATTTATACAACAGAAGTTTGGGGCCGCTGGTCTGTTACAGAAGCTTTTGGTTTAAATTTTGGTTTCATCAACCAATTAGGCCTTAAGACAATTGAGCTCTATCCAATTATCGGGTTTGATTACCGAGCTAACTGCAATTGGAAAATCAATTTAGTTTATCCAACGAACATATCAGTTAATTACGATTTTGCTGATCACTGGACTGCATCGGCATCAGCAAGATTCTTTAAAACAAGACACCGAGTGGACTCTGATCAAGCAGTCCCATTTGCGATTTTTCAATACCAAACTGTTGGTGGAGAGTTAGCACTTGCCTATGATATCCAATTTTTCAGAGTTAAATTATTTGGTGGATCAACGACTGAAGCTCGTTTGAAAATTTACAATAGTAATGGGAATGACAGGACCGAGTACAAACTCGATCCAGCTTTTTATGCCGGTATGAATATTTCCGTGCATTTTTAAAGGCAAGTCTTTATTCTAATCTTTTAACCGGGGACCTCCTGAGATAAAAAGATCCGAACTAGGTCAGGACTGGAAAGTAGCAGCCTTAAGGATTGTATTTATGTCTGGAGACAATCTCCGGTTTTTTTATTTTCTTGCTCCCACTCTCTTATGGTAACTTCTTTTTTACTAATTAGTGCCAATAAGGCAAGTTCGGGGTCTACATTATAATCTTTCGCTTCTTTCACGATTGCCCATAACTTATTAGCTATTTCTTCTTCTTTATTATCTGCAGCGAATAAAGTGTCTGGAGCGTCTTTTTGCTTCTTTAAGAGCTTAGATGCCTTAAAAAGGGCTGGAAAAGCTTCAGAAATGCCATCAATTCGGCTGTTTCTGTTAGAATGGCTCTCCTCTTCTTTCTTGACGCGTTCCCACATTAAACCAATCTCTTCTTCCGTTTTCAAATTAAGATTAGCAAATACGTGAGGGTGCCTGCGAATCAACTTTTCATTCAAATTTTTTATTACATCTTTTGACAGAAAACGATCTTCGTTTTCGCCAACAAATATTAAAAACATGACATTAAAAAAAAGATCAGCTAGTTCTTCAGAAATTTTTTGATTACTATTTTCATTAATAGCTTCTATTACTTCATAAGTTTCTTCTAATAAATAATATTTTAGTGAATTAAAATTTTGTTTTTTATCCCATAGGCACCCATGAGGGCCTAATAATGTTTTTATAATATTAATTAGTTTATTAAATTCTTCATTCATACGATTGCCCGTTCTTTAATTGAAAATTAAGATAAATTAGATTATAATTTAGCTAAAATAATAAGAAGGAATTTATATGTCTAATTCTTCATCTATTAATAATAACTCAATTCCTATTGATATTCCTGATCATCTAAATGAAAACGTCAGCAATACCGCCCCCCTTACTACTATTGGAAATTATTTGAATGCTGCATATAATGCGACATCAATTCCTTCGGTTATTACAGGTTTACATAACAAAGTTAACGCAGTCAAAAATAAAGTTGAAGCCGCAAGAACCACAGCTAATAACGCGATCGAATCAGTCGGTAATGCCATTCAAACCACAAAAAATGTTTACAATGCCGCTATTGATGTAGCTGGCAAGGCTCAAACAGGTGCCGTTGAAGCCAAAAAGTTTTATGATTCTTACGCACCCGTGGCTAATTTATTATTAGATAATGCCGGCATTAATATTCCTAACACTGGTATGGCAAATCCCACGAAGTTTAACTTAGGTGCTTTAGCCACATTTGCTGTTCATCCAGAAAATAAAGCTAATGAAAAAATTGAGGCTGTTAATGGCGTAGGCCCCATTAAAAATATCCTGATTGAGGACAACCTGCTTGATAGAGCAATCAATGAAGGTCTAGATAAACGATCAGAGTTAAAAAAAGAAAATCCAACTAAGGAATTAGAAAGAATTACCGAGCAATTTGTTTATAAAAGCTCTTATTTGGGTTCAATGATTTTTGTTCGTGAAAAATTATTTAGAAACGATCCTTTAGAAGCTAATGACTTCTTTTATAAATCCTTGTTAAAGACCGCGCAAGATAAAGCGACGATTAATGGTGTCATCGATAGAGAAGTTGAAAATAAAGTATTAATCGAGCTGTTTTGTACCAAACAATACTTCCGCTTTCCAAAGCTTGCACGCTTCTTGTTTAATTTTACTAACTCAATACTTTTTGACATCATAAATGCAACAGCGTCCAATGCCAAAGAAAAAATAGAAACTCTTTTCAATAGCAAAGAAAATATCTACAAACTATTGACAATTGAATTAGAGCAAATTTCAAATTACATTCAGCTTAAATTTTTCCGTCGCAAAGAATTTATTGATAGAGCTAACGGAAAAAATCCTAATAAATTAAATCATGGAGACCTAGAGAAATACGAAGAAGAAGAACTCGTAAAACCAGAAACCTTAGGTGGCCGTTCAGTCAAAGAACATTGGAATACATTGAATTCTGTTATTGCCAATAACTTTTTAAAAATAGATCCCGTGGGCGCGCCTTTTTTCAAAAGAATGAGTGACAAGAATGAAAAATGGTTAGAAAACTCAACATATAAGACATTTCACGATAAATTCTTTGGACCATTTGTCTCTCATTTGGTTAAGCCACTCGTTAAACTTATATTTATCCCTGTGAATTGGCTGAGAGCTAAAATTCTACGAACAACAGTTAAATTAGCTCTTGATCGTATTGAAGTTATTAAATCCCCTCTTCAAGACACTGTTAATTCAGATGAATTTACAGTCAAACGTATGCAGGGTATCAATGAATTATTGATGGCGATTTATCAAGAACAAGCTTTAGATCAAAATGACAAATCTAAAATTGACGGTAAGCAAGTCGAAAAGCAAGATATAAGCGATCTTAAAAAGCCCTTACACAATATTTTATGCAACTTAGAAAAATTCTTAAGTGTAGATCAAAAAAATACCATTAAAGAAATCGGCAATGAATTGAATTTTTTAAATGCCGATAATAATCTTAATGTCGAACAGTGGATTAAAGAACCTATCAATAAGCAATTTGTTGATGCAGGTATGGACATATTCGAAGACTTATTTCGTCTGTTAAGTCGAGATGGCGTGTTAGGCGATAAATTCACATACGTTGCAGATCTAGCATTAAAATCTTTTGATCCACCAGAAGATTATGAATTAGGTAAAAAATATACACCTCCCGATTACCGCCTTCAAATTAATCACTATTCAAATAGCATTATTGGATTAATTAAGAAAATATCTGAGCAAGCGGCTAACGATGCATTTAAAAAATTAGAGACTAATGAAGCCGTTATTGCTGAAACGCTTATGCAAGAAACTTATACTAAGCTTCAAAATGATAGTTTTAACTATGAAAAAGAAGTTAAAAATGGATTTCATGATGCTGAAAAGACGCTTGATAGTATTGGTAGAGGTAGAATATACGATATCAACCAAGTTCAAGGCGCTGCCAAAGTCCTAGAAGATAAGTTTTACAATATCGTTCTAACCAATCAACAGTACCGTACTCATTTAAATGAGTCTGAAGCCAGCTTTGGAGAAAATACGGTTATCAGTAAACATGGTGATAAAGAAAATAAAAAAATCCATGAACAGACTGTTGCCCATCTAACAAACTTGGCCACAAAAAATACAAATCAAGTGGCCGCTTTAAAAAATAAAGCAAAAGAGTTATCTAAATTATGTGACGTTTTACCAAACGTAGATGCCATAAAAAGGGTGTTGAATAAAATACAAGTTATCAGCAGTGCTGATAAAATCAATATCAATTCACTTAAAACTGCGTTTACAGAGCTTAACGAAGTCGTCCCAAAAACGGCAAGTTACTTAAAAACGATTTCTGAGCTCCAATCATGTATACTTAAACTTACTCAAAATAGACGAGAATGGAGTAAATTTAAGAAAATTCAACAATCCTTTGAAGCTTTGCCATCAAATATCAAAATCATTTTAAAAGATTATGAAGAATACGATGCTGCATCCTTAGCTATCAATCAATTGACAGTATTGCAAGATAGCATTCAAAGACAGTTACCTAAAGAAGATATTCTCAAACAGTTTAATATATTAGTAAATCTTACTCAAAAAGCTCCACAATCCATATCTCCTAAAACTCTTAGAGAAATTGAACGAACCATTAAATCACAAGCACCCTTTGTCATTCCTGTTGAAGAAGAGAAATCAACTGGTGAGCGCTTGAAGAACTTTATTTTAGGATCTATTGCTAAATCTGAAAATGACGTTGAAGAAGCTCCCTATCATATAATTCATAGGCTTATATTAACTGCGACTGATGACTTAAATAAATCGAGAACTAATACAAAGAAAAAAATATTAAGTCTTCGTGCTGATATTTCAAGCTGTATCACTAATAAACTAGTACCAAACGTTAAAGAAATTCAAAATTCGACGTATGGCCAGCGTGAAAGTACTTATATATCAAGCTTAAACAAAGATCTTGATTACCTCATAAAAATATTTGAAGAACAACCGTCGGAATTGTCAGATGCATTTAAATTAAAAATGGAAAATGCTTGCGTCGCATCTAATAATTTAGATATTACGACTAAAGTAATCATTCAACGACACAGTAATGAATTCGATAAATTCTTTAAAGATGCCGAAAAAATATCTAAAGATTTCAGACTTTGTCTTGCCAAAGATATCGAAATACTCACAAATGCGATGAAAAACGACCTTAAAATTGCTAAAATCGATTTAATAGAATTTGACAAGTTGGCTAAAAAAGTGGGCTCTGAGTTCATTAAATACGACATTGTTAGTTTAGGCGATAAGCTTGAAGTGGCAAGAGGCCCATTAATGAAACGTATTCAAGGTGTCATTGAATCAGTGCTCGAAGTAGCTAAGAAAAAAACGCATTTAGAGCATTTAGTCATTAATCGCATGCTCGTACAAACAGCTAATGACCATTTTGAACCGAAGAAAAAAACAGTTTTTGATAATATCCATGACATATTTAGTCGTTCTAAAGCAAACTAGACGATTAATAAAAGGTATAGTTCATGGAAAGGCATTTCACAGCGACAGCTTTCATAGTTGAAAATCACAAAACGTTTTTAATTTTTCATAAAAAACACTCTAAGTGGCTGCCCCCCGGCGGCCACGTTGAAAAAAATGAAACCCCACCAGAATGTGCTATTAGGGAAGTTGAAGAAGAAACTGGCTATCAAGTTAAACTTTGCCGCCAAGAAAACTTCTGGATAGATCATCCTTGCGCTCGGAGTTTCGAACGTCCCTATTTTTGCTTATTAGAAGATATACCCGCTAATGCAAAAGATCCTGCACATCAGCACATGGATTTTGTTTACGTATGCACTCCATACAATCAAATTGCTTGCCAAGAAGACTTAAACGGACGCTGGTTTACACTAGACGACATTGACCAATTGCAAGTTGGTCATGATATTTATCCTGATACTGTAGAGGTATTAAAAATCATTCTTAAAAAAGATTGGACGTTGTGACACGCGGTATATTCATTGCTGCTACAGGCCAGCATATTGGTAAAACAACACTGTGCCTTGGGATTCTAGCAGGACTCTTAAAAATATATAATCGCGTTGGTTTCATAAAGCCCGTCGGTCAAAAACACATATTCGTTAATAATCAGATACCAGTTGATAAAGACGCTGTTTTATTTCACGAATATTTCAGGTTAAACATCCCATACACAGCAATGAGTCCTGTAATCATTCCTGCCGGAATGACAAGAGAGTTTTTAGATGGCTTGATAGATACTCAACAATTGAAAGATAAAATCACTGATGCCTACGACCACATCTCTTCAAACCATGATTTTACATTATCTGAGGGCACTGGACATGTCGGTGTTGGTTCTATTATTGATCTCAATAATGCCGATGTAGCAAGTCTTTTAGGCCTAGAAGCCGTATTGATAGCGTCGGGTGGACTCGGATCTGCCTTTGATGCGCTAGCTGTCAATTGTGCTTTGTTTCATGCTAAAGGGGTGAAAATTAAAGGCGTTATATTGAATCGTGTTCTCAATGAAAAAAGAGAGATGATCATTAACTACTTTCAAAAAGCGCTTAATCGATGGAATATTCCATTAATCGGGGCGATACCTTATGAAGAAATGCTTGCGGAACCCTCGATTCTTGACTTCGAGACACTTTTTGAAACTAAAGTACTCGTCGGTGAAAAACAACGTTTTTGTCATTTCCACCACTTATCTATTGTCGACACTAGCATGCGCTTGTATCGACAAGAAAAACTACTAAACAATCAATTAATCATTACACCAGCATCAAGAGAAGATCTTATTTTAGCAACTCTGGCAAAAGTATGGGATTCTAAATTAGCAACACCCCCAAGACCCACTTCTTGCGCTTTGCTATTAACTGGGCCACAACCACCAAGACCTTTACTCGTTGAAAAAATAAAACGAGCAGACCTCCCCTGCTTGTACACTTCAGTATCTAGCTATAAAGCGATGCAAATGATTTCTTCATTTACTGCAAAAATTCGTCAGGAAGATTTATGTAAAGTTGAGCTTGCGATTCAACTTGTTGAATCGCATGTCGATTTTTCACTTCTTACAAGTTGATTTCATAATTTGTAAATAAGATTCAAAAAGCTCTTCTGGTGTCCATCCTTGCATACAAGGATAATCTACACATGTTCGCAAACGAGGACATCTTGTCTTGAAAGTAACTCCATAAGGACAGTGACCTTGAATGGATAAACGTCCATCACCTTCTGGGCCATATTTAACTTTTGAGGATGGTCCAAACAGAGCTAATATTTTACAAGTTGCTCTATTGGCTATGTGCAATGGTAATGAATCCACCGCTATAACACAGCGCGATTGATTGAAAAGTTTTAATAAATCTTCAAATTCATACACACGATCTAAGGGCTCAACATAGGGTAAATCAACCATCTGATGAGCAATTGTCTGCTCTTGAGCATTACCCCAAAGTATTTTGAAAGTACTTTGATCATACTCATGAATCATTTCCATTAATCTTTGAGTTGTCTGAATATTCATCTCTTTACTAGGCCATTTAGAAAATGGACACAGATAAATCACTTGATTGGAATCTGTATTAGACTTGTGCTTTGATGAAAAATGATCGGTGTCGTAAAAATGTTGTTGTACGATTTGCAAATAGTCTTGACAACGACTTGTATTTCCGCCTATAGAATACCGACGATTTGTTACTAAGCAATTAGGCCACTCTGGAGCGTCTTTAAAAGCAAACCCAACTTTATAAGTAGATCTTGCCATCCATGTGATTCTAGCTGATTTACAATTACCTTGAAGATCAAATAAATGATCATAATACGTGCTCTTCAGCTCTTTTTTAAAAGCGGATTGATCTCCATGACGATCGTAAATAATTAGACGATCAACTAAGGGATTGTTTTGTAAAATAGAGGCGCAGCGTTTTTCCACAACCCAATCGACATCGACTAAGGGATAGCGTTCTTTTAAATAGTCCAATACATCAAGTGTTTGGATAATATCACCCAAAGACGACGTTTTGACGATCAAAACTTTCATTACGACACTTTCAAATCATTAATTACATTAACGAAATCTTCAGGCATTGGCGCGTTAATTTGCAACAAATCTTGTGAAATTGGATGATGGATTTGAATTTTTGAGGCATGCAACATGTGACGCAATGGCTGATGTTTGCAATGAAAGGAACGACTATATTGATAGTCACCTAAAATAGGATGCCCCATTTCTTTTAAATGAACGCGTATTTGGTGAGTTCGTCCAGTTTTTGGAAAACACATGATTAAACTAGCGCGGTTTAAGCGCTCTTTTAAAGTCCAATGGGTTTCTGCAAAACGACCAGTTTTTTGTGACTGGTATAATTTCTGCCCATCATAGCTCTTATAATGCGCCAAATGGCTTGTTATCACACCTTGTGATTGGCGAACTCTTTGATCGACCAATGCTTGGTACTCTTTTTCAACCGTTTTATTTTTGAATTGTAAAAAGAGCGATTTATAAGCATCAAGTGTTTTAGCAATGATAAAAACGCCTGATGTATCGCGATCTAAACGATGAACAAGCTCAACACCCTCAAACTGTAATTTTTCGCATGGTATGCCAGCTGGCTTATTGTATATGCATAAGTGCTCATCTTCAAATAAGATGCTGACCAACTGATCAACGACTGGTCTTAAAGTGATCATATCACCATAACGGATGCGTGTTGACGCAAAGCGTTCGACACGCCCGTTAATCATACAGCCATTGCGATGAATCCACTCCTTAATCTTTTTTTGAGAGATATCTTCGATCTTAGATCTCAAAAATTGAAGTAAAGAAATGTTTTGCTCTTTTTTTGTGACAGTCCATTGATACATATAGAAAGTATAACCAAAAAAACACTATTGATCGAGATATAAGGTTCAAATAATAGGCTTATCTATTACAATTTGTACTTTTTCAAAAAATTTGCAGGAGAGATCATGCTTAAGATCGATCTAAAGGGTAAAATAGCTTTTATAGCAGGCATTGGAGATGACGGAGGATTTGGCTGGGCTATTGCTAAAGCTTTAGCAGAAGCTGGCGCCACAATTCTTGTTGGGACATGGACACCTATATATAAAATTTTTACACAGAGCTTGAATACCGGAAAATTTGACGAATCTCGTCGCCTTTCCGATGGATCCATGCTTGAATTTGCAAAGATTTATGCATTAGATGCGATGTTCGATAAACCAGACGATGTCCCTCAAGACGTTAAGGATAATAAACGATATAGGGATAATGAAGGTTATACCATCTCTGAAGTAGCTGAAAAAGTTAAAAACGATTTTGGACATATCGATTACTTCATTCACTCATTAGCTAACGCTCCTGAAGTCAAAAAGCCTTTATTAGAAACATCGCGTCAAGGCTACCTTGCAGCGATGAGCTCATCATCTTATTCTTTTGTTAGCTTACTCGCCTACTTTGGACCATTGATGAACAAAGGTGGAGCTGCATTAACTTTATCTTACATAGCATCTGAGCGCGTCGTTCCTAAATACGGGGGCGGTATGGGTTCTGCAAAAGCGGCTCTTGAATGTGATACAAGACAGTTAGCATGGGAAGCTGGACGTAAATATCAAATACGCGTCAATACAATATCTGCAGGTCCTTTACCAAGCAGAGCTGCTAAAGCGATTGGCATGATCGATAGTATGATCGAATACTCAAAAATGAATGCACCATTGACTAAAGAATTTGAAGCAGAAGAAGTAGCGACAACAGCTGCGTTCTTATTATCACCACTGGCTTCTGCGATAACTGGTGTAACGCTTTATGTCGATAACGGCATGCACGCAATGGGCGTTGCTGTAGACAGTGCCATTTTGAACTCAATTACAAGTTAAAGCCCCCGCTGACTTCAATATTTTGGCCAGTGATATAGTCACTGGCCTCATCAACTAGAAATTGCACAACACGCGCAATTTCTTGAGTCGTACAAGGCCGATGCATTGGCAGTCTATCTTTTACTTGATCTAAATCTACAGCGTTATCAATTACTCCTGGAGACACCATATTCACCCTGACATTTTTTGGAGCTAACTCTTTAGCTAAAGACTTCGTCAATCCAAGAAGTGCAAGTTTAGTAATATAGTATGCCGGCGCTGTATGGTTAGGTCTAACTGCTGACAATCCAGTCACACCTATGTTGATGATTTGTCCTTTATTTTTAACTAAACTATCTTGTAATTTTTGAATAAGATGAAATGGGGCATTTAAATTAGTTTGAATGAGGCTATGCCACTCATTGAGATTTGTTTCTAATACAGGTTTAACTAAAAAATTTCCTACGTTATTTATTAATAAATGAGTCGAAGGCACTTCTTTTAAATAGGTATTTAACATCTCATCTATACCTTTAGACGTATCGAAGTTTCCATATATTGATTTGGCCTTAACGCCCTTATTTATACATTTTTCGACTACATCTACAGCTTCACTCTCACTACTACAATAGTGAATTGCTATATTCCAACCTAAATCAGCTAAAGATAATGCTAATTGTTTGCCTAACCGCTTAGAAGCTCCCGTAATCAACGCCCATTTCATGTGTAAACCC
>JAEMRK010000013.1 GCA_016463375.1 Parachlamydiales bacterium
GGCAGTAGTTTTTATGGACCAGCAATTAGCGATTGTATTGAAAAATCATTTCAAACATCAGAAGATGTTTCCCATAAATCGTAAGCATGTCTTAGAGCGATATTTTTAAATGTATATTCGTCGTCGCCTTTAACTGGGTTTAGAGTTTCTACAGGAGAGCTATCACTAATATCGATGCTCTTCCACATTTTGTTAAGATCTTTATTTTTAATATTTCCCACATCAATTTGTTTTATAGTTTGAGGAAGGTCATCAGGCAGTTCTTCAATGAGTTTGTCAGCTTCAGGTATGTTAATGCTCAAATACTGAAGTTTTGATGAGTGAAGAAAAAATTGCTGCATACTATTGCGTACTGAACGAGGATCTTTTCCCTCTATAATAAAAGATATGTCTGAAAAACCAAGGTGTAGCAACTCTGTGCATTTCATAGCCAAATAGACAAGACCTGTAGGTACAGTTAGCCTTGTGTTTTCTTGATTTATATTCGTTCGGGATTGCCTTAAATCCTCCGAATTAGCTTTCAACTTACATCCTGTTAGATTTAAGGTTTCGACAAACGGCATCATATTGGCAAGTTGTTTTAATTCATTATTGGTAAGCTCAAATCCACTTATATCTAATCCCTTTAATTTGGGTTTATTCATTAAGTATAATTTTAAAATTTCAAAGTTTAAGTGTTTTGCATTGTTTAAACCCAGATATTGAAGTTTGGGGGATAATAGAGACGCTATTTTTTTGTGTGAAAATTTTGAAATATTGGAGCATCCATCTAAATTTAGGATAACTATATTTTTTTGATTTTCCAGTAAAGAGACTAATCCGTCACCGTTAAGCAGTGCTGCATTTTCAACATTTAAATAGCGTAAATTAAGATGACATTTTCCTGTTTCATTATAAATATCTTGCGATACAGAGTTAACTATTTCCAAATGCTTATCAGTAATATCAGAACAATTATTGAATTCCAATCCGCGTAAGGGATTAGAAATTAAAAAATTTCTAAACAATGGATTAAGCTGAATATTGGATCGGTCTTTAGTGCCTATAATATGAGCTCTATTCATGCCAAGGCAATAGATGATAGGGTGACTTAAAGTAATTAATCTTTCGATAACTTGGCTTTGAAGATCTTGTTCGTATTGCCTTGGCAGTCTTAAAATCTGAAGAAGAAAGCAATGGTCTAATAATTTAAGTATTTGATCAATTTCTAAAAGGTTGTTGATTGTGAGATCTAAAGCATTGACTTCACTGATTGTTGGCTCATGATTTATTATCAGCATGATGTTTTTAAACGTTTTTTCATCAATATCTTGTTTATACTTTTTAAGGCATTCATGAAGTTTCATGGTGACGTGATTGTCAAACGCACTTGTTTTTGCAACATCAAAAGATCTAGAATTTTTAAATTTTGTATTACTTTGACTAAATAGTCCCAAGGCTACTGCGGCTTTTTCGGTTTCTCGTTTTAAAATGTCTTCTTCATTTGGTTTGCAGCAGCAAAAAATTTTTCTCAATAAACTACAAGATTCTTCCTGTGGAGTCTCTTGTAAAGATGTAATAGAGCTTGAGTAATACGAAACTGTGTGTGAAGTGCTTTTATTTAAATTGATCCCATCTTTTTTCAATGAATAGTTTTCATTTTGGTAACGTAATTGTATTTCTTCGCCGATTTTCATAATTTCTCCGCAGTTCTTAATCAATGGTATATTAAAATTTTTATTTTTAGAAAACTTACGGATTGTTAAATAGGTAATAAACAGGGGGCGCCAATGCGTTTTTTGAATCGAATGTTATGTTTTTTGGTCATTACACTCTTAATAACGGGATGCTCATCACAGCCTCCGACTAATAAGTTTGATAATAGTTATCGTATTGCACGGGATCGCGAGTGGACATCACTTGATTTGTACGGTAAAGAAATGTACGTGCTGGCTTTTTCGGATGAGCTATTAACATTAATAGCTGACGAAGAAAAAATGTCTCTTGAATTGATTAAAACTAATTGGGATTTTTTAATCCAAGGACTTGAACAAGGTAATTTCTCAGCTATAGTGACATCTCAAGAACCCGTTGGTCGCTATGCCGACCAATTAGTTTTTTCCGAGGTTTTTTTACAACTTGGATCAGTTCTTGTTGTCGCTCAAGACTCAAATGCGACAGATATTGCACAAATGCAAGGAAAAATTGTTACAATACCACAAGGGCAAGAAGGCGTTACATTTTCTAATGATTATCCCGATCTAATCACTTACTCTTATTTATCAATTCCTGAAGCTCTTCAAGATGTTTATATTGGAAAAGCTGATGGTGCGATGATTCCATCGATTATTGCATTCAGTTATTGCCGTGATATCTATCATGGATCATTAAAAGTTGTGACTAAGCCAATGGATTCTTTGGGATTAAGATTGGTCGCAATGAAAAAAAATAAGTTTATTATCGATCAATTTAATTCAGGACTCACTTCTTTAGAAAAAAGTGGGATGTATCAGGATTTATTAACTAAGTGGAAACTTAATTAAAGACAGTTGGATGAGTTTTATCTTTTAGATGATCGCCAAAACCATAACCTAATTTTTTAAGTTGATGTGTATGAGGATCTTTGGGTCTTAGTACATAAAGCACAGTTCTTAAAGAATAAACAACTAGCATCATTTTAGCATCAGCATGACCATAGAGCGCATCAAGCGGGAAAGGCATTGTTGGTTGAAAAAAAGTAACTTCCCCAGGTGTTCTTGGAAAGAAATCGGGTAAGTCTGTATTTTCTTCACACTCCAAGCATATCAATGCAGCTATGCAGAGTCCTTGAAAACAACTTGATTCCAATAAAGGTATAGGAGTTTTAATCAAGGATTCTATAGTGGAATTTTGAAAATGATCGGGATGAGGCGATTTTGTTAACCGAATGGCTTGAGTATAAGCAAGTCTAATTGGCTTTACGTTGAGCAGTTCATTTGAAATAGTCAGAATATGACGATCTCTAGCAATTTTGGCCCATTCCGCATGGGTACGCCACAGATCTCGTCCTTCTAAAAAAACCTTTTCAGGGGTTTTCTTCCAGAAAGCTTGATCATGGATTAACGGTTGTGAAGCTTCTTCTTTAATTAAGCCTTCAAAGCGTACATATCCATGTTTATTAAAATAGAAATGAGATTCGTTAGGAACAGACCAGCGCATAAGGATTACTAGGTTAGATGTCTCGTTACATTTCGTCAATATCTGAATAGCAAAAATACACGTTGTAAATTATAATTAAGGCATGAATCCAGTAGAACAACTTCTAAATAATGCTAAGACAATAGAAAAACAGATTGGATATACCTTCCATGAAAAAAATCTTTTGTCATTAAGTTTTTTGCACCGCTCTTTTGTGAACGAAAATCGATCGATAACAGAAGACCATAATGAACGCCTAGAATTTTTGGGCGATTCGATCTTGGGATTGATGGTAGCAGATTACTTATACCGCTCACGCCCAACGTTAAGTGAAGGGGAACTTTCCCGTTTGCGATCGCGCTTAGTTGAGTCATCCTCTTGCTATAGTTATATGCAAAAATTGGAAGTCAGTTCATTTTTACTTCTTGGCAAAGGAGAAAAAATGAACGACGGCCGAGGCCGTGAGTCCATTTTAGCGGACTTATTTGAAGCCTTAATTGGTGCGATTTACTTAGATGGGGGATTGGATGCAGTTAAAAAATTTTTCTTCGAAAATTTTGCAGAAGTTATCGAAGATATTTTGGCTGACCCTCAAAGAAATTGGAAAGCTGAACTTCAAGATTGGGCTCAAAAGAAATATCAATTAACTCCAACTTATGTGGTTAAAAGCGAAGAGGGGCCAGATCACAGTAAACTTTTTTGCATCAGCGTTTTCATAGCTGAAGATGAAGTGGGAACTGGCAATGGCTCTTCGAAAAAAGAAGCACAGCAAAATGCAGCAGAAGATGCACTATCTCGTTTGACAACTGACAAATAATGGATCGCAATGGTTACAAAGCAAAAAACGGTTTGGTACTGCTCAACATGCGGTAGTAAACAGCATAAGTGGCTAGGGCAGTGCCCTGCTTGCAACGAATGGAATACGTTGCATGAAGAAGTAGAAGTCAGTCAAAAGACGCGTCGTTTCGAAGCGCAGCATCTAGAACCTGCTCGTCCTGTTCGCCTTAAAGAAGTTGATCTTCAAGAAACACCTAGACAAATGACTCATATTGGCGAACTTGACCGATTATTAGGTGGTGGTATCGTCAAAGGGTCTTTGACATTAGTTGGTGGAGAGCCGGGAATTGGCAAATCCACTTTACTACTGCAAGTATCAAATGCTTTGGCTAAACAAGGTTTCCTTGTTTTGTATGTATCAGGTGAAGAATCTGTTGCTCAAACATCGATGCGCGCTAAGCGTTTAGGAATTGATAGCGACAATTTATTGCTGCTCAGTGAAACGAATTATTCACTCATTAAAGCTCAAATTGATCAACTTCAACCTGATTTGGTGATCGTTGATTCTATTCAAATCGTCTACAAAGCTGAAATACAGTCAGCTCCTGGTTCTGTTTCTCAAGTTAGAGAAACTGCTACAGAATTTATGCATTTAGCTAAGGGTAGTGGTATCTCTGTATTCATCATTGGTCATGTAACTAAAACAGGTGAAATTGCAGGGCCGCGTGTTTTAGAGCACCTTGTTGATACAGTTTTATATTTTGAAGGGGACAAACAACACAATTATCGCATGATGCGTGTTGTTAAAAACAGATTTGGTCCAACCGATGATATTGCATTATTTCAAATGAATGCAGGTGGTTTAGCCGAAGTACCAAACCCGTCTCAAATTTTTTTAGAAGAGCGTCTTAAAGATAATCCAGGCTCTGTCATAATCCCCACAATAGAAGGTAGTCGTCCTATTTTAGTTGAGGTACAGGCTTTAGTGACTCAAACAGGTTTTCCAACACCTTCTCGTCGTTGTGCAGGACTTGATCAAAATCGTTTGGCATTGCTGCTAGCTGTTCTAGAAAAAAGAGTTGGTTATCCTTTGTTTCAACGTGATGTCTTCGTATCTGTAGCTGGTGGTATAAAAATTTTAGAACCGGCTTTGGATTTGGGCATACTTTTAGCTGTTGCCTCATCTTTGTGTAATCGTGTAATTCATCCAGAAGTCGTAGTTGTTGGTGAAGTTGGTCTTGGCGGAGAAATTCGCGGGGTGCCACGTATTGAATCTCGTATTAAAGAAGCTATTCAAATGGGGTTTAGAAAATGCTTAATTCCAAAACGCAACCTCAAAGGCCTTCCAAGTGATTTACTTGAAAAAATTAAAATTAAAGGTGTTGAACTAGTAGAAGAGGCGATCCATGTATTCATCCCACCATCAGAATCTAAACATTGATCAACCTTTAATCGTCG
Source organism: Parachlamydiales bacterium (assembly GCA_016463375.1). Classification (GTDB taxonomy): domain Bacteria; phylum Chlamydiota; class Chlamydiia; order Chlamydiales; family JAEMRK01; genus JAEMRK01. The sequence goes on from JAEMRK010000013.1 coordinate 5,392, forward strand.
GTGCAAGAAGTTCTAAGTTATCTAAAATTCAAGTAGCTGAAGTTTTCGACGAATTAAAACAGTTTTTTCAAGTTGATTACATTCCCATGTGGTTAGAAACACAAGGGGACAAAGATCAAAAAACATCTCTTCGCTCATTGCATAAATGTAATTTTTTTACTAAAGAAGTGGATGAAGCACTATTAAACAGAGATTGCAGAATTGGCATACATTCAGCAAAAGATCTTCCAGATCCTTTGCCAAAAGGTATTGTAATGGTCGCATTAACTAGGGGCGTTGATTCTTCTGATTCTTTAGTATTTCGCGATGGCGATACAATTGAATCGTTAAAATCTGGTTCAACAATTGCAACGTCGTCGAAAAAACGTGAAGAAAACGTAAAGCTGTTAAGATCAGATCTTCAGTTTTGTGATGTTCGCGGTGCCGTTGATACCAGATTAGAACAATTAGATAATAAATTATTCGACGGTTTAGTTGTTGCAGAAGCTGCAATGATTCGCTTAAATCAAACTCATTGGAATCGCATCCGTTTACCAGGTACAACAACTGAGTTTCAAGGACAACTTGCAATACTTGCAAGAGCTGATGATCGTGAAATGCAACAACTGTTTTCGTTTATCGATTCCAGAATGAGTACAATTAAATGACACAAGCGTTGTGTCAGGTGTTATTTTTAGGGCTTGATCCTAAAAATTGGCATCATTTAGGAGATATTTATCATTATCCCCTTATAACAACGAAAATACGATCCTATGATGAATTTACTTCATTTTTTCAAGATTTGATCCATCAAAAATACAGTCATATCATATTCACAAGTAAAACGACTGTGACCTATTTCTTGCAGAGCTTAAAGAATTTTAACATATCATTAGCAGATGTAGATGTAACTGTAATCGCTATTGGCGATTCTACTAGACGATTATTAACCAGCAATGGAATTCATGTTGATTTAATTGCTGATACTGCAAGTAGTGAAAGCTTAGTGGATCTTATAACTCACTATAGCCATCAGATTAAAAAAGTTTTTTACCCTTGCTCTGCTCTTGCACGAACTGTCATTCAAGAGGGTTTAGATGATTTAAAAATTAATTATGATAAGTTTGTTATATATGACACTATATTTAATAAACCAATGCCACTACCTAATATAAAAATATTTTCAAAAATTGTATTCACTAGTCCGTCAACTGTACAATCATTTCTTGAAATATGGCCTACGATACCTTGGGAGAAGGAAATTATAGCAATTGGCCCCGTTACTAAAGCCTTTTTACAAAAATACCGATAGGTTGTTTTTTATCATTGAATGATTTATAATTTTACTCTAACTTTTGAATCAGCTTTAGTTAATAATTCAATAATGGAGCCTTATTTTTATGAGCCAAAAACAGCAATTACCCCCACTACCGTACGAATTTTCTGCTTTGGAACCGGTAATATCTGCTCAAATCATGGAGCTGCATTATACGAAACACCATCAAACATATGTTAATAATTTGAATGCAGCTTTAGAAAAGCAGCAAGCAGCCGAAGACAATAATGATGTGGCAGCTTTAATAGCTCTTCAAAGCGCTATAAAATTTAACGGCGGTGGTCATGTAAACCATTCAATTTTTTGGACCAATTTGGCGCCAAAAGGTGAGGGTGGGGAACCTAGTTCTGAATTAAAAAAAGCATTAACAGAGCAGTTCGGTTCTGTAGAGAGTTTTATTGAACAAATGACTGCAACGACCCTTGCAATTCAAGGTTCCGGATGGGGCTGGCTTGGGTATGATAAGCAAAAGAAAAAACTTTGTATTTCCACATGTTCTAATCAAGACCCGCTTTCAATGACAGGGCAAGTTCCTTTGTTGGGCATTGATGTTTGGGAACATGCCTATTATCTTCAGTATAAAAACGTGCGTGCTGATTATTTGAAGAACATATGGCAGGTTATAAATTGGAAAAATGTTTCTGATCGTTTTGCTAAAGCACTAATTGCTTAATGCACAACACTAAAGATTAGTTGAAATCTTTGGTGGGATCAATGAAACATGAAGACTATATTTTTTAATTAAACGGTAAGCTGATTATGCGTTTGTTTTCTCGCGAAAAGCCGAAGATTAAGATTCAGACAACAAAAAAAGATGGCTTCAGTGGCTGGCTTAAGTGCACTCACTGTACAGAGCTTATCCATACAAACGAAGTTGAACAAAACCAAAACTGTTGTCCTAAGTGCGATTACCATTATCGTTTATCAGCTGAAATTCGTATTAAATCTTTAACAGATGAAGACTCTTTTCAAGAGCTCTTTACTGACCTTCAACCCGTCGATACTCTTAATTTTACAGACTTAGAACCCTATACCAAACGCTTAGATGATGCTCGAGAAAAAACGGGCCTTGATGAAGCAGTTAGGGTAGGTGTCGGCACCATTAAGGGGCAAACATATGCACTTGGTGTCATGGATTTTAGCTTTATGGGCGGCTCCATGGGATCGGTGGTAGGTGAGCGTATTACAAGACTTATCGAACTTGCGATTGAACGCTCTTTGCCAGTTGTGATTGTCTCATCATCTGGTGGTGCTCGTATGCAAGAATCAATTTTATCTCTAATGCAGATGGCTAAGACATCTGCCGCATTGGCAAAACTTAGTGATAAGGGGCTACCTTATATCTCTGTCTTAACCAACCCAACAACAGGTGGTGTGACAGCATCGTTTGCAGCTCTTGGCGATATCATCATTGCAGAGCCTAACGCTTTGATTTGCTTTGCAGGTCCTCGTGTTATTGAGCAAACAATAGGTCATAAACTTCCACCAGGGGCTCAAAAATCAGAGTTCTTATTAGAACATGGAATGATTGACTGTGTTTGTAAACGGCAAGATCTTCCAGATTTATTAGCCCAACTTCTGCAATTTTTAACAAATAATCAACGTCATGAAGAGTATGGTCTAGCATCCGGTGCGGAAACGCAGGCCAAACTATTCCAAAAGCTCAAAGAGCTGATAGCGATGCCTGAAGACGAAACGATCCAAGACGAAAATACACTGAAAGCTTAGAAGGAAAATTATGAGTTACGAAGAAGTAATGGTTGAACTATTGGCCGAAGATGAAGTTAGCGCGCCGCATTATGGATCAGAAGGGGCTTCGGGAGCTGATGTAAGAGCTCATATTTTAGAAGACATCATAATTGCTGCTGGTGAATCAGCACTTATTCCAACTGGAATTCATTTAGCAATCCCGCAAGGTTATGAAATTCAAGTGCGGCCAAGAAGTGGTTTAGCTTTAAAAAATCAAATCACAGTTTTAAATACACCTGGTACAATTGATTCCGATTATCGCGGTGAAATTAAAGTGATTTTAATTAATCATGGTAAAGTTTCTTTTACAGTGCACCCTGGTATGCGTATCGCACAATTTGTTTTAGCAGCTTATGCTAAAGCTCAGTATGTGCGTAAAGGTGACTTAGCATCGACTTTACGGGGATCCGGGGGATTTGGACACACAGGTCTTAATTAAAGAATGGATTCATTGCTTCCTTATCTAAATGAAGAGCTAATTGTTTCTTTAGATGTGGCAACTAGAGAAGAAGCTATTTCTTCGATGGTTGCTCTTTTAGCAAATAAAGGTTACCTCACTGATCAAACAGCTTTTTATCAAGCTGTTCTCGACCGAGAAAAACTCGTCTCCACTGGCATCGGAATGGGCGTAGCCCTTCCGCATGCTAAATTATCTGATTATGATGATTTTTTTATCACGATAGCTATACTAAAACATGGCATTAATTGGGATGCTCAAGATGGTGCACCAGTGCGCCTTGTTTTTATGATAGGGGGTCCAGATGATAAACAAACTCTATATTTACAGATATTATCGCGTTTAACTTATGCACTTAAAGATGAAGCTCGTCGTAAGAAGATGTTGCAATTCACCTCATCACGAGACATAATCGCTCTTTTCGAAAAATTTTAGATTATCTAACGCAAAAAATTGGTATAGCTAATGGACTTAAAAATTAAAGACGTTGCAGAGCTTCTCAATGTTTCCGAGACGACCATTCGACGTTGGCTCCTGGAGGGCAAAATTCCAGCTTACCGCCTCAATCACCAATACCGTTTTAATCGTAATGAGATCGAAGACTGGGTGATGAGTCATAAGCTTGGACAGGTTAGAGACGAAGATAGCGATGATATACAGCAAAATTTAGTGGATGAAAAAACGGGATTTAAGGCTGTCAAACCCGGTGTCCATCAATATAATCTCTATCGCGCACTTCACAAAGGCGGAATTCATACACAAGTTCCAGGTGATACTAAAGAACAAGTCATTCGTAGTGCAACTGAGATTTTAGCCGAGCGTTTTGATTTAGATGCCGAAGTTTTAACCGATTTATTGTTAGATCGTGAACGTTTAATGCCAACATCTTTAAATAATGGGATTGGTGTTCCGCACACAAGGGATTTTTTATTAAAAATGCCTTTTGATATCGTAGCAGCAGTTTTTCCTCAAAAGCCTATTGAATATGGTGCCTTAGATGGTAAACCTGTTCATACTTTGTTTTTTCTTTTCGCATGTGAAGATAAACGTCATTTACATCTTCTAGCAAAATTAGCTCACTTAAGTAGTCAACCTCAAGCCATAGAGATGTTGCGCTCTAGACCAAATAAGACAAAATTATTGGAGTCTGTAAAAAACTGGGAAGGAAGTGTAGCACTAGCTGAGGGGAAACTTCAGAAGCGTTAGAGACAAAAAAAATCCCCTCTTTTTTAAGAGGGGATTTTTTTAGCTTCAGATAGTTAGGCCCCGCCGGTTTCGGCAAGTATTTCTTCCGGCGCTTCTTGTTCAATTACATCTTTGAATTGTATTTGACCATTCTCAACAACGATTAAATAGCGGTGTTGTGCAAGTGGTTTTTTGAGTACAAATTCTGATAAGGGATCTTCGAGGGTCTGTTCGATAATTCGTCGAGCAGGACGAGCGCCAAAAGCAGATTCATGTTCAACCATATCAGTCAAAAGATCAAGAGCTGCAGGATCTATTTCTAGGTAGATTTTGCGAGGCACTAAACGTTTTTGAACTTTCTTGAATTCAAGTTGCATGATCTGTCTGAGTTCTTTTTTCTCCAGAGCGTGGAAAATTACAGAACCATCGATACGATTTAAAAACTCTGGTTTATAATGTTTTTTGACAGCAGCATCGATTTTTTCTTTAATCGTTTTATGATCAGGCAATCCTTCTCTAGTACTGAAACTGATTTCGTGTTGTTTACGAATCAAGTCAGCACCTAAATTAGATGTCATGATAACAATCGCATTTCTAAAGTCGATTTTGCGACCAAAAGAGTCAGTTAATCGACCTTCTTCCAAAATCTGTAACAATAAGTCCATCACATCTGGATGGGCTTTTTCGATTTCGTCAAAAAGAACTACACAATAGGGTCGTTGACGCACTTGTTCTGTAAGCTGACCACCTTCTTCATGTCCAACATAACCTGGAGGTGAACCTGTCATACGGCTCACAGCAAATTTCTCCATGTATTCAGACATGTCAACTTGTATCAGTGCATCTTCGCCGCCAAACATGTAGATTGCGAGCAATCTAGCAAGAAGTGTTTTACCAACACCTGTCGGTCCTAAGAATAAGAAGGAACCAATAGGACGATTAGGATCTTTAATATCAGCGCGACTGCGACGAATAGCTTTGCAAACAGCTTTAAGTGCTTCTTCTTGACCAATAAGTTGTTGGGCCAAGATTTCTTCCATCTTAAGAACTTTTTGTGTCTCACCCTCAGTTAAACGAGATAATGGAATACCTGTTTGTTTTGCAATAACAGCAGCAACATCTTCGTCATCAACAATGACTTGATGTTCTTCTTTATTAGTTTCCCACTCAGCGCGAATTTGCTGAAGCTTTTCACGAAGACTTTTTTCATTGTCACGTAATTTCGCAGCTTTTTCGTATTCTTGTTTGCCAATCGCTTCATCTTTAGCAATACGTGTTTGCTCAATTTCGATTTCCAATTTGCCGATATCGGCAGGTTGGTTCATCATCGAAATACGCATTTTTGCGCCTGCTTCGTCCAGTAAGTCAATAGCCTTATCTGGTAAGAAGCGACCGTGAATATAGCGATCGGATAATGTGGCTGCAGCTTTAAGTGCTTGATCTGTAAAGATAACCTTATGATGTTTTTCGTATGGCTCTTTGAGACCTTTAAGTATTTCAATTGTTTCATCAACGCTTGGCGGTGCGACGATAATCTTTTGGAAACGACGTTCTAAAGCGGCATCTTTTTCAATGTGTTTTCGATATTCATCCATAGTTGTTGCACCAATACACTGGATTTCTCCGCGTGACAATGCAGGTTTAAGGATGTTGGATGCATCAATGGCGCCTTCTGCTGCACCGGCTCCGACAATTGTATGGAGCTCATCGATGAACAATAAGATATTGCCATGCTTTTTGATTTCATCCATGACCGCTTTGATGCGCTCTTCGAACTGACCGCGGTATTTCGTACCTGCAATCATCAAAGCTAGATCCAAAGTGATCAGTCTTTTTTTTCGGAGATTATCTGGAACTTCGCCTTTAACGATCGCTTGAGCTAGACCTTCAACAATCGCAGTTTTACCCACACCGGCTTCGCCAATGAGAACAGGATTGTTTTTACGACGTCGACATAAAATAAGAATGAGCCTTTCAACTTCATTCTTCCGGCCGACGACAGGATCCATGCGCCCTTCACGACACATCTCAGTGAGATCGTAACCATAAGCCTTAAGTGCTGGCATTTTGTCGCCAGGAGCTCCGCTCTTTTCAGAGGACTTGCCACCACTACTGCCCGATCCTTGACTTGATGTAGCCATAGGAGGAATTTGTAGGTTGAATGTTTCAAGTTCTTTTAGAACTTCTTTACGCACTTCTTTTAAATTGACGTTCAAGTTTTCTAAAACTTGAGCAGCAACTCCATCAGTTTGGCGAAGCAATCCTAAAAGGAGATGCTCAGTTCCCACATAATTATGATTAAGATTAGCAGCTTCTTCATTGGCAAATTCAAAGACTTTTTTTACGCGTCCCGTTAATGCAGGATCACCGTAGACTTGAATTTCTGGGCCAAAACCTACTAAGCGCTCGACTTCGCTGCGGACAGTTTCGTAATCTAAATTTAAATTACGTAAAACGTTAACAGCAACGCCTTGCCCAAGTTTGAGTAGGCCTAGAAGAACATGTTCTGTTCCTAAGTAATTGTGGTTGAGACGCTGCGCCTCTTTCTTAGCAAGTTTAATAACTTGTTTGGCGCGATTGGTAAATTTATCGAACATATGAGTACTCTTTGTTTGCTATCGGCAAGAGGCGCGGGTGTTCAAAGGATGTATTGGAGGTTAAATCAAAAGACATAAATTGGCAAGCTACCTATAATAAATGTTATCCTTTTTTTTAGAAATGGTGATTAATATAATGCGGTGGCGCCGGTTAAATACGGGTAAAAACAGTGCAAAAATTAATATGGAATTGGATCAAAAAATTCTTTTAGATGCTGATTCCTGCGATGATGCTATTTTCCATACTTATGATTGGATTGACAATTCTGCAACTTATGGTCACTTTATAAATCCATTCAATTTTTTAAATGAACAAAGTGTCAAATCTGCACCATTAGATATTGCAAGGCGCCCAACAGGTGGGGGAGTTGTATTTCATATTACAGATCTTGCTTTTTCGGTTATGGTACCCAGCACCCATCCCCTTTATTCGACACATACGTTATCAAATTACACAGCGGTTAATCACTGTGTATTACAAGCAATTAAAACTGTTGGTATTAATTTAGACTCATATTTGTTACCACAAGATCCAACAGCATTAGATAGTGCTTGCCAAAACTTTTGTATGGCAAAACCGACAATTTACGATGTTATGATAGGATCAAAAAAAATAGGTGGCGCCGCTCAAAGAAAAACCAAATTGGGTTTCCTTCATCAAGGAACAATTTCAATTGCTCCTTTAGCGGCATCAGTATTAGAAAGTTTTTTATTGCCCGGAACTAAAGTTTTAGAAGCAATGCAGGCCAATAGTGCTTATTTGGTGGATCAACAAATCACTAAAACAGAACTAACCGAATGGCGAAATAGGTTAAATGAAGCTTTGTGGACGGCACTTTTGCAAGCGTCACCCGTTGACGTCAAAGCCTCAGCCTGTTAGCATTTTCAACTATTAATATGTACACGAGACGTCCACCATGTTAGATTTTTTTCGAAAAAATCAGCGCTATTTTTTCTTCTTCACAGCGATTATCATCGTTATGTCCTTTTCTTTTTTTGGGACTTTCAAAGCCTTTGATCAAAGAGAAGTTCCATCACCAGTGGCTTTTGAAACCTCAAATGGTCGAAAAGTTACAGCCAGAGAATTTGATAGTTACGTGCGTTTTTTATCAACTGATGCTGCAGATCGTAAAATGATGGGCAATAGTTGGGGCCCTAATTTTTTAAATGATGGTGTTTTGGTCAATCAATTTTTAGTGACTGGTCTTGCAGAACAATTGGTGACGCCTTTTTTCGATCAGATCAAATCCGATCTTGAGTCTCGTTTTGAACGCCAAAAAAATTACATTCCTTATGCTCATCCAAATCTTCCTTTTTTAAGAGCAGAAGCTGTTTGGGATTACTTTGCTCCACAATTAGCTAATGGCTTAAAAGCTATGCGTAACTTTGATGGTAATATTGATATAGAATCGTTCAAGCAACAAACGGCTTTGTTTTTAGAAGAGAAAAAATTTCCACCAAACTACCTATATGAAGTTTTACGGTATCAAGAAAAGCAACATCCCGATGTACCTAAAGACCAGCGAATGCACCAACTTAATCTTTTTGGATACAATACTATACAAGATTGGTTAGGCCCTAAATTTATTAATTTAGCAGTGCAGATGATCATGAATTCGGCAGAGCTTGCAAAAGAACAAGGATTTAAAGTTTCTGATCAAGAAGCTAGAGCTGATCTTTTATATATGGCTCGGTTGGCAGCACAAAATGATGCAAAAAATGATTGCGACCCTAAAAAAATTGACCGATTAGCACAAGCTTATTACCAACAACAACTCCGCATTTTAGGGCTTGATAATAATCAAGCCGTAAAGATTTGGCGTGACGTTTTATTATTCCGTAGACTTTTTGAAGGTGCAGGTCAAGTTGTATTCCAAGAAAATCTTTCTTTCCAAAAGTTTGCCGATTTCGCATGTCGCCAAGCTGAAGTTGCAATCTTTCATCTGCCTAAAGAGAGACAAATCCAAGATTTCCAAGCTTTACAGGATTGGGAAACATATTCTCGAGCAGTTTACGAGACTTCATCTGATTTATTAGCATGGCCTGATACTTTTAAGGATATCGACGTTGTCCAAGCACAAACTCCAGAATTTGTTCAACGACAAACCCAAATTAGTTTTTGTGAATGCAGCCAAAAGTCATTAGCCCTTAACGTTAGTTTAAAAGAAACTTGGGATTGGCAATTGAATGACGATAATTGGAAAGAACTTCTACTTCATTTTCCAAAGCTAGTTTCTTCGAATTCTAAAGAAGACAGATGGTCTTCGTTGGAAAATTTAGATACAGAAACAAGAAAACAAGTTGATGATTATGCAATTAATCAAATTGTTAAAAATCATCCAGAATGGATTGAAGAGGCGCTGACAAAAGCCAAGCCTCAATCGGTAAAATTAGGTTTAAGGTCTTGTGCTGGAGAACTTCCATTTAAGGGAATCAAAAATCGCACTAAATTTGTTAATGCCTTGACAGATTGTGCTATTGCAAGTGTCGACCAAGCTCCTTCTATAGATAGATATACTCAAGATAATGAACATTTCTACCGTATTTGGATCAATGGTCGGGATGAAAATTTAACTCTTGTATCTTTTCAAGAAGCAAAAAAAGATCAAAGTCTTAAAGCTGTTCTTGATAAAACTTTGCAAGAAAAGTATTACGAATTACGAGCTAAAACGCCTGGTCTTTATCTCAATAATGATGCGACTTTCAAGCCATTTGAAAGTTTAAAAGAAGATATTGCTATGCAGACCTTTGAACCGCTAATTAAAGCTATAGTTGAAGATGCTGCAAGTCGTGGCTTATTTTTAGATGACCATGAAAAAAACCGAGTTGCACAGTATCGTTTTTATAAAGCTATGAATCAATTTGCAGCTCTAAATCCAGATGTTATAGAAAAAGTTCTGGATAAAAAAATTGAAAAATTAACTCGTAATGAACGTAGTTGGACGTCACCACAAGAAGCCTTAGAGATGACTATTGGACAAACAACGCCAGTTCGTTGTTTAGACAAAGGGGACTTATACTACTACCAATTATTACAATTAAATCCAGGTCAAGAAAACAGTGCAAAACTCACAGAAGGAGCTTTTGCGTTGGCTGGTCAACAAGCTAAACGTTCTTTAGCCGAGCAAGTGATTAAAACATTTGTGGCAAAAAAAGCGTTAAGTTTAAAAGCTGAAGAAGAACAAACCCATTAAGGATATTTAAGATGGCAGACAGCGAAAGCATACCTTTTCTCGCTCCTGTCCACTATTTCTCTTTGGCATTTGATTGTCATTATTTGTCACATGAAGAGATGGAGCAAACAAAAGGGTCGTTAAAGAAAAAATACCTGTTACCCACCACTGAACATCTTTGCGAAGAAGCTTCTTTTGCAGATGTATATATGGCATGGAACGATATGGAAATAGCTTTCCATATCGTCGTGCATGAACCTTGCACTGCAGTGTATTATCCCGATATAACTTATGGCGATAGTATTGAAATATTTATCGATACGCGCGACAATAAAGATACGGGATTCAACCATCGGTTTTGCCACCATTTCTTTGTGTTGCCCAAAGCTCCAGAAGAAGGTCCTCAAGCTGCTGAAATTACACGTTTTAGAACTGAAGACTCTCATGAATGGTGTGATTCTGCAAAATTACAATTCCAATGCAAACTTTCTTCCAGACAGTATGAAATTTTTTTAAAGATTCCTGTAGATTGTCTTCACGGATATGATCCAGAAGAATCACCGCGTTTGGGTTTTACATATCGAATTAACCGTTATAATGATACACAGCAGCACTTTTGTGTGTGCAGTAAAGAATTTATGATAGATCAACAACCCTCCTTGTGGAGTAGCGTGAGGCTTATTAAATGAAAACATGCTTATTTGAAAAGCATTTGGCTCTTAAAGCAAAAATGGTCGATTTTTGCGGATGGCAACTTCCTCTTCACTATCCTAAAGGAACAATTTATGAACACTTAGCTGTTCGAAAAGGTGTCGGTTTATTTGATATATCTCACATGGGACGTATATCTATTGTTGGAGATGATGCAGAGACTCTTTTAAATTATTTATCGACTAATCAAATCCAAGGTCGTAGTCCTGGTTCTGTGACTTACACTGTTTTTAGTAATACAACAGGTGGATCTGTTGATGACGCATTAGTATTTAAAGAAGATTCCACAAACTTTTTCATTTTTATAAATTCATTCAATCGAGAAAAAGTTTTAAGTCACTTGATGGATTATGCAAAGAATATGGATGTTGTCATCACATCGCATTTTGATGAAGGAATGATCGCATTACAAGGACCCAGATCTCCTTTATTAATTGGTCAAATTCTTCCAGAAGCGATTCAACTTAAATACATGCATTTTATTCCCATTACTTATCGCTCACAAAAAGTTTACTTGTGTCGCACAGGTTACACTGGATCGATTGGATTTGAATTGGTTGGGCCTGCTTCAGCCATTGTTGCTTTGTGGGATGAGTTTATGGAGCTTGGCCAAGTTTATGGTATTGAAGCTGCAGGAATTGGAGCTCGAGATACTTTAAGATTAGAAATGGGTTATGCTCTTTATGGACAAGAATTATCAGAAACTATTGCTCCTACAGAGAGTGTTTCTGCATGGCAAGTTAAATGGAACAAGCCTGATTTTTTAGGAAAAGAAGCTTTAGATTTTTTAGAAACAAGTCCAAAAAAACGATATCAATATGGTGTTATCGTTAAAGATCGCCAAATTGCAAAAGTCAATAGTTCAGTAAGTCTTGATGACGAATTGATTGGTTTTGTTACATCTGGAAATTACTCTCCGATATTAAATGAGCCTATTGCAATCATTATGGTTGATTGTCCTTTGTATAAAGGACAAGAGGTTAAACTCGATATACGCTCTCAGAAAATCACTGGTGAAGTTGTCGATCTACCTTTTGTTCCAATTGATTGTAAACAAATAGAGAAGATGGTCAGAGATCGTCAGAGCTGGTTTAGAAGTGCTAAAACTGTTTATTTAAATCCTGGTTCAAGGTGTGCTGACAGAATTAAAGAATTGACATCTCATATCTCGAGCCTTGGTTACAAAGTTGTTAATAAAGAGCTTTTAGAAATCGATATTAGCAAGCATTCTGCTGCTGATTTAGAACGTAAAGAACTTGCAAGGCTTGACCAAGCAGCTTATGCCATTTTAGACTGTACTGAAGCTGATGCAGGGTATGGTAGAGCTATTGAATATGCTAGAACTAAAGGTTTTTTAGGGAAAGTCCCAGCTAAAGTTCTATGCTTATATGACAACCACCATGAACAAAAGCTGTCTTACATGATCAAAGGCATGAGCGAAGAAGCTTATCCTCATGTCCAAGTGAGTGGTTATGAGAATATGCAGACGGCTAAATCTTTAATCACACAATTTATTGAAAATGACAAGGGAGCGCTATGAAATTTACAGAATCGCACGAATGGATTTTAGTGGATAAAGATAATGTCGGTACAATTGGCATTACTAACCACGCTCAGAATGAGCTGGGAGATATAGTTTACGTTGAGCTGCCAGAAATTGGCAAACGTGTAAAAGCAGGTCAAGAAGCTGTGGTGCTTGAATCAACCAAAGCAGCAGCTGACATCTATTCACCAGTCTCGGGTAAAATCATCGCTGTTAACGAAAATTTAAGCACGGAGCCCAATCAAGTGAACCGTTCACCTCAAGAAGATGGATGGTTATATAAAATTGAACTTTCTCATCCTCAAGAACTCGAAACCCTCTTAGATGAAATTTCTTATAAAGGTATGCTTACTCTGCATTGATGTCCTATTAAAGTGGATTTATCCTACCTCTTGTCTCCACTGCGGCCAAGAGGTCATATCTTTACAACTATGTGATCAATGCCTGCTTCTTATTGAGATTGATGTACAAGGTCCTCGCTTGACCGATGATGGTTTATCTCATATTTTCTTATTTAAAAGATTCACTCCTGCTCACACAATCACTTATTACAAATTACATCATCATCTTTCTCGTTTCTTCATTGAAGCATTTGACAAAATCAATTGGCCAAAACCAGACGGTTTAGTTTCACTTGATAAAGATGCAGATGAAATGGTTAAGAAGATAGCACGAACTTGTAATATACCCTTTTTAAAAAAGAATATTGCTGGTTTAAAAATTTTTGCTTTAGGAATAGGAAGTGGAGAGACTCAGAACACTGTGCGAACTTTAATGCGGTTTAAACCGCAAGAAGTTCGCATAATAACATTATTTTCTATTGATGATGTTTGACGTGGAGGTTGAGACCTTTGTCATAAGCTGCAAGAAGTGTTTCAAAAATAGCAGAGCGCAAATTACCCTTTTCCAGAGCTCTTACACCTGCGATGGTCATACCAGCGGGAGATGTCACTTGCCATTTCAGTTCACCCGGATGTTTTTTAGTATTTGACAACATGGCAACAACGCCTTTCCAGGTTTGTAAAAGTAGAGGCAGAGCTTCATGAGCTGATAATCCCATGTGAACACCAGCATCCAACATTGTTTCCATTATTGTGAAAAGATAAGCTGGATTGCAACTTGTTAAAACAGTGAAAGCATCAATTTTATCTTCTGGTAACCAATGTAGGAGACCAAATGGGTGTAAAAGAGTTTCCAGCTGTTTTTTTTCAATAGGAGTAATTTCTTCTGGTTCTACCATACCTATAACACCTTGTTGCTGCACAATGGCGTTATTAGGAATGAGTCTCATTAAACGAATGTCTGGAAAGTAATCAGCAAGCATCGTTGTCGATGTCCCAGCTAAAACGCTAATCATTAAAGCGTTTTTCGGGATAAACGGTGTAATTTTAGATGCACTATCCGAAAGATCTTGTGGTTTGATCGCTAACAAAACAATTTCAGCATTAAGTAATGCTTTTTTGATTTCTTTGAGGCTAAAAACCTGAACTTTACCTTGCATCGTATCAACGCGGGATGGATTTTTTTCGATCACACTTACTTGGTGATCTTTTGCCCAATGCATAGTAAATGCGCTGCCGATTGTTCCGCAGCCTATAACTGTAATTTTTGCCATATTTATACTTCGATGTTTTGTCTAACCATTTGAATTTGACGGCGCAGCATCTCATTTTCTGCAGCCAATTTTTCTACATTTTTACAAGCGTGTAAAATCGTGGAATGTGTTTTACCAAAATAAGCGCCTAACATCATTAAAGATTCGCTAAGCATCTCTTTGGCTAAAAACATCGCCACTTGTCGAGCAAGAGCAATTTCTTTAGTCCTTGTTGTTCCTTTCAGATCGCTGACGCGAACTTGAAAAACAGCGGCCACAGCTTTTAAAATGTGCTCTATAGAAATTTTTTGTCTTGGGACATGCTGTAGCATTTCTCTTAAAACGCGCTCGACGAGTTCTTCTGTAATTTCTAAGTTTAGCAAACGGCAATGAGCAGATAAACGATTAATAGCTCCTTCTAACTGTCGCACGTTGCTATAAATGTGTTCAGCAATAAAAAAGGCAATCTTATGAGGAAGACGTAATCCTTTTTGCTCAGCCTTGTGTTGCAAAATAGCAACACGAGTTTCTAAATCGGGTACTCCAATATTTGCGACAAGCCCCCATTCCATACGAGCAACTATACGCTCAGATAGTTTGAGTTGTGCAGGTGGTTTATCACTTGTGATAACGATTTGTTTATTTTGATTGATTAAGCTTTCGAATGTATTACAAAATTCTTCTTCAAAGTTTAATCGATTTTGTAAGAATTGTATATCATCGACTAGCAATATATCAAGTGATCGGTAAAAGCGTTTCATCTGATCAACTGATTTGTTTCGCAAACTATCGACTAAATCGTTGATGAAGCCTTCTGTAGTAATACACTGTACACGCATCTTACGATGGTTTTCTCGAGTGTAATGACCAATACCATGGAGCAAATGTGTTTTACCAAGGCCGACGCCACCGTGAATAAATAAAGGATTATATGATCGTCCAGGTCTTGTCGCCACACCAATGGCTGCTGACTTAACAAATTGATTAGAGGGTCCTTCAATAAACGAATCAAATTTATAAAGTGTATTGAGTTTGAGTTCGTAAAGGGGTGGTTCTTCTGAAATGGGTGCAGCAGCTGGCGCTTGAATAACAACAGATTGCGCTTGAGGCTTTGATGGTTCTTTTAAGACAAATTTGACAGCAGGGTCCCCATTTGGTTTCACTGGCAAGAAAGAACATAAATCTTGTTTGTAGTTGTCGAGTAGATATTCTTGCACGAAAATATTGGGGACTTCCAATACAATTTCTTCTGCAGAAGCTTCACTTACGCGAATAGGAGCTAGCCAATTTTCAAAAGCAGTAGGTGAGCACCTTTGCTTGGCAAATTCTAAAAATTGTGTCCAACTTTCACAGTCGCTATGTGTTAACATAGTCATTGTCCCTCAATGTATCAGTTGTGCAAAAAATAGCGTCTTTCGCTATGCGAATTTTATCCTTAAAAATCGCTAAGGGCCGCTCACCAAATAATATGTTGAGAAAGTTATGAACAATCTTTCCACAACACATTCTGGAGGGGATTATGCTGACGACTCTAACATGCGATTTGTTAGTCGGCAACTCATTTGTCTAGAAAGAATGGCGGCATTAGCATAAATCATTGAGTGTAAGAAGGGTGTATTTAAAAAATATTTTATATTAATATCCGAATGAAATCAGACCCTTCAAGTCAGTTATGAACAAGGCATTGAAGGGAATATTTAACATTTTTTAGCTAGCTTAGAAGCGACATTGCTCACACAAAAACTGTAAACGATGTGTTGTGCTTTTGGTAGTTATGACTTGATGTGCAAACGCAGTTTGTCCACAAGTTGAGCAGTTAACTGTTAATTCGGGTAAATTAAAACTCAATCCCATTTCAGCCGGAAAAACAGCTTGGTAAGATGAACATGTTGAAAGGTGGCGAATCTCTTTTGCTGTTTCAAAAGATCGCTCTTCTTCTCGATCTGTATTTTCAGCAACAATTAAAATACCGTTTGATGCAACTGACTCTTGCGATTCTTTAGCCTTGTTTAAACTGCATTGGTCGACGCTTGCGACGATGAGTTGGCAGTCTTGATGAAGTGAGTGCAGCTTACCACAAAAGTCGCTACAGAAAGCTACGGAGAGATTTTTAGCAAAGTCGATACGTATTCCCAATTCTTGGTTGTCTTTTTCTGGAAAATAAGACATGTGAATTTCGTTTTCTAAATTAATTGTTTCACTCTCAAAAGAGTCTAAATAAAACTCCATGGGATGAATCGTTTGTCTTTCTTGTTTAAAATGCGGTTTAATAATCGATGCAACTGATTGAAATGCAGCTTGTGGAATATAATAGTTGATGACATGTAAATTTTTAGTTTGTTTATTTTGCTCATAGTTTAGTTCATAAAGAGCTGCTAGATCCCAATAACTTTCTTTAGCTTCTCCAGTCAAAATGACATAATCGATATCTTGAATAAAAAAACCAAGAGCATGAAAGTTTTCTAGAAATGAAGGCCCTGGATTAATAACAAATCCACGATTTTGAAATCTTAAGAAAAAACCACCGCACGTTTTTTGCCAGTCTTTGGGAAGTAGAAACCGTTTGACTGCAAACTGAAAATTTTGTTTTTCAGTTTGTGCAAAGTGTTCTTTGTCTTTCCAACCTTTTAAAACAACAAATTGTTGTGTTTGTAATGGGCCTCTTTTTTGAAATTCTTGAGTGTATTTTTCCATCAACGTAAGACGAGATTCTGAATTAGCTTTTACTGTACTTGTCGGAGTGAAACTATCTTTTGATGTACTTAGATCAGCTTTAAGACTTTTTAAAAAATCTTCTACTGAAGGCGTGAAAGAGGGGGCAACTTCTTCTTCGATATGAGGAGTAGTCATAGTAGGATTCACTGTTAATAGCGCGTCATCTGTAAAATCAAGGTCTTTTTCTTCTGTCATGGAATCCTCTTAATTTTTATAATAAATGAGTTCTGCAACTTATGTTGAACAGAATAAATTTGAGAATAATGATTGAAACCTTTTTTGGAAATTGACTTCTTAACGATGAGCTCAGCTTTTTTACCTAATCGATTAAATCAAGAGCAGCAAGCTGCTCTCATGCAAGCAATCGTAGAAGATAACCCATCTTTAATCGATGAATGGCAAGAAAAAATTCAGCAACATTTCGAAGTTGAGTATGCTGTAGTTTTTCCGTCTAAGTCAATTGCATATCAAGCACTTTTTTTTGCTGCATCCTTAAACCGTTTTGATCGGATTATTGCACCGGCAAATGCCCCATTTGACGTCATTGGTTTAGCATTGGATAAAGAAATTCCCTGTCGTTTAGTCGATATTGATCAATCAACTGGCAATATGGACATTGGTCTTACCTTAGAGGCCATGTCGCAAAGATCGACTCGCGGTCGAAGTGTGGTTTGTTTAACGCACTATGAAGGTGCTGTTATGGATGTTCAACAATTGCAAAATGAATCGACTAACCCTAATACTTTAATTTTAGAAGATGCCTCTTGTGCAACAGGTGGTTTTTATTTAGAAGGAAAGCCAGTTGGTTGTTCTCATCGCAGTGATGCTACGTTATTGTCTTTTGCCAATCACTCAATTGTATCAGCACTTGATGCAGCGTGTATTACAACTAACCACATTGCTTTTTATGAAAGACTCATTGCTTTTCGTAAAATGGGTAGAATGAGCGATGATCCAAAAGGTCATCGAATTCAACAGATTACAGGTAATCATTATCCATTGCCTATCCAAGCTCAACTAGCGTTGATGCAATGGGATTTTTGGAATGAAAGGGTCAGTCACTTTCATGATTTAATCGAAGCTTATAGAAATGCTTTAGTAGATTTGCCCATGGTCGCTGTACCACCAGAGAGTTTAGATACTTATTCATTGTATCATGGCTTTGCGGTACAAATCGATTTCAATTCGATGTCTTTTGATAAAACTGAATTTCTGCAAAGAATTCAAGACGAATTACCCATTAGGGAAGGTTATTATCCAATTTATCGTTTACCTTGCTTTCAGAAATGCTATGGGGATAAAGAAGAGCATTTTCCTAGAATGGAATCTTTTTTTAGCTCATCACTAGTGTTGCCAGTCACATTAGGTATGCAAACAGAGGATGTCAAAAGAATCTGTCAGCAATTAAAATTAGCGATAAGCCAATAATAGAGCTGATGCATCATTTGCAATCGTTGGATTATTAGATGTTCGTAAAATTTTTAAGGCAGGGAGCGCTTCTCTCACTTGTCCAAGTGACAGGTAAGCTTTAACTCTATTGAGTTGAGTCATTGCATCTGTTGGATCGAGCACTAATGCTTGGTCAAAGTGTTTCAAAGCTTTAATGCTGTCACCCATCATTAAGTAACTAGCGCCCAGTAATCGAATGTCGTATAAACTTGACGAATTGAATAATACAAGAGCTTCATAGTAAACACTGGCTAATTTATACTTTCCCTGACGATAGTAATAAAAACCCGTTGTACGTAGGGTTTTAATCATATCCTCATCCCAATTCAAAAGTTCTGGCCAATTAATTTTTTTCATAAAAATTACTCGCGTACGAATTTACCCATCTGTTTTCTGGTGTGCATTTGATCTTCAGTGATGTTTTCAATACCAAGTTTCAACAAATTTACAATTTTTGTGGTCTGTTCATTTATTTTAGCTGCAACATTGGCTTGATAGGCTTGTAAGTCGGGACCACTAAGTAGATTCGATGAGGTGACTATATGTTCTTGTATGGATGAGCCGTGTTTAAATTGGATGAACATCAATGTATTGTTTTGGAAAAAGCGATAGCTTTTTCCTCTTTCTAATGACAAACGCGATGTGTGTTGACCAAATCCCAATACTCTTTTAACTTTTTCGCCGATACTTTGAATGCGGTTCAAAGCTGATGTTGCCACTTTTGACGATAAGTCGACAATTTTCGTTGAAAATTGGTTCGTTAAAGATTTGTATTCTTCAACTTTTTGATTTCCAATAGCTTGTGCTTTCACTAAATCTGCACTTGTTTGAGTAAGACTTGGAGCTGTAGATAGGCTAAAAAGTGTTAGCTCCATATCACCAGGCTTTAATGTGCTGGCGAATTCGATATGAATATCATCACCAAGAAGTTGAGAGAGATTAGATACTTGAGGCTCTTCCTCAATCGTTTCCACCATACGAGGAATATTAGTCGTAATGGAAAGCTTATCTTGAGGACTGATACTTAAGTCTTTATAGTATTCAGCTTCCTCGACAGCACGCTGAGCGAACCCTGTGCCTCTCTCTGGATTCAATAATGTGGATATTTCTATCTTCATTGACATAGTGGTATATCTTTTTTATTTCATTTTAGCAGTTAATTCATTAAAAACAATCAAATTGTTAATAATTAATTTTAATTATTAACTATCTATATGATATTTAATTAACTTTAAATTAACCGTTTAGTGAGGCGGCGAGTATCTCTCTTTTAGAAAATAATTGCAAGGGACTAAAAAGGTGTGTTACTTTAGTTCTCAAAAATCGAGCTCATCACATGGAATCCCCTAAAAAATATCCCCATCAACCCGTCTTACTACAAGAAGTGCTAGAAGCATTTAGTGACATGGACTTACCCGTATTTATTGATGGAACGGTAGGTGCTGGTGGCCATTCTTTAGCCATGTTGGAGGCTCATCCAGAAATTAATAAGTTCTTAGGCTTCGACCAAGATCCTTCTAGTTTGTTAATTGCTCAAGAACGATTGACCTTATTTCAAGATAAAACACTTTTAATACATAATAACTTTTCTGCGATTCCTGCTGTCATGGATGAACATTCAATACAACGTATTGATGGAATGTTATTAGATTTAGGTGTCTCTTCAATGCAACTCGATCAAAAAGAGAGAGGCTTTAGCTTTTCTAAAGAGGGACCTTTAGATATGCGCATGAATCCCGACCAACTTTTAACAGCTAAAGAAATAGTAAATCATTGGCCAGAAGATAAACTTGGTATGGTATTGCGCGAGTATGGAGAAGAGCCTTTTTGGAGAAAAGCTGCAAAAGCCATTTGTAGTGTTCGCTATAAAAAACCATTTGAAACAACAACTGAACTCGCTGCTTTTTTGTTTCCTCTTTTAAAAAAAGGGAAGCTGCATCCAGCAACCCTTGCTTTTCAAGGATTGCGTATTGCAGTGAATCGTGAATTAGATGTTTTAAAGGTGTTATTGCCAGTGGCCATTGAGCGTTTGAGACCAGGTGGTCGCATTGCAGTGATTAGTTTTCACTCTTTAGAAGATCGGATTGTCAAAGAAGCTTTTAAAGAAGCGTGCATGGTGAATAAGCGACAACATATTGTTCCGACTTCAAAATTATTGTACAAAAAGCCTATATCAGCTTCGATGAGTGAAATGCGAAAAAATCCAAGAGCGCGTAGCGCCAAATTGCGGGTCTTGGAAAAATTATAAGGAATAAACATCATTATGCAACGCGCTATTACAGTTAGAATACTTATATGCGTTGCGTGCTTGGGATTGTTTCTTTTTTTGTATGTTGAAAAACAAATTGAGGTCACACGTTATCAATTGCGTATCCCTTTTCTTGCAAAAGAAGTGCATACAATACAAGAGGCTAATATCCATCTGCGCTATGAAATTGATCAATTTGAAAATCCTTTACATTTGATGGAATTATCACGCAAACCCGAGTTCGGCCATTTGCATTATCCGCGGCTTAATGAAATTGTATTGATTGCTCCCAACTGTGATAAAGACTTAGCAAAAGACATGATAAGCAAAGAGCTATCTGGGAGTGAACCGTAAATGAAGTTCATTTTTAAAGATAAAAATGACGATAAACGCATACTTGTTGTTGCCGTTGGCATGCTAGCTTTTTTTGCATTATTGATTGCTCAATTCTATAAACTACAAATTGTTGAAGGCGATCGATGGCTTAAAGAAGCTATATCTCAACAAGAAAAAGTTGTCGTAGAGCCTTTCAAGCGCGGTGTTTTTTATTCAAATACGTCGATCCGAAAAGCGCATCATGATACGCCTCAAGCCTTTGTTGTCGACGTTGAAAAATTCCATTTGTATGTAGATCCTTTTCATATTCCTGAAAATCAACGAACTGAAGTGGCTAAGAAAATCTATCAGATTGCTTCTTTACCAAAAGATGACTACGCACATTTTCGCCATGAATTCGATCGTAAAAGTCGATCACGAAAACTTGCGATGTGGCTTGATGATGAAACAAAAAATGAGATTTTAAATTGGTGGTTGCCGTATGCAAAACGGCATAAAATTCCAAGAAATGCCATTTTTTTTGTCACCGATTTTCAAAGGTCATACCCATATGGAAAATCTTTGGGGCAAGTTTTACATACTATTAGAGATAATAAAGACGAAGTGACTAAGCAAGGATTCCCAACTGGTGGTCTTGAATTGCAATTCAATGAGTATTTGAAGGGTAAGCAAGGTAAAAGATTGCTGATGCACTCACCTCGTAATCCTTTGGAAAAAGGAAGTATTATTGAGGCTCCAGAAAATGGTGCAGACGTTTATTTAACCATTAATCATTTTCTACAAGCTATTGCTGAAGAAGAAATTGCCAAAGGTGTAAAAAAAGCAAAAGCAAAAGGGGGTTGGGCTTTGATGCTCGATCCACACACGGGGGAAGTATTAGCCTTAGCCCAATATCCTTTTTTTTCGTTGTCAAACTACAGCGACTATTTCAATGACGTGAACGAAATGGAGCATACTCGAGCTAAAGCCATTATAGATGCTCATGAAATAGGCTCTATAATGAAACCCATTACTTTAGCCATTGGATTCAAAGCTAATGAGGAGTGCTTAAAAAGAGGAAAGCCCCCTATTTTTGATCCTAACGAAAAGTTAGCGACGAGTAATGGTCAATTTCCAGGTAGAAGTAAGCCTATACGTGACACTAGATTACACCACTATTTAAATATGAATTTAGCTCTTCAAAAATCATCTAATATTTATTTCGCTCGAATGGTGGATCGAATTATCAAATCTCTTGGTAATGAATGGTATCGTGATGCTTTGCAAAGTGTTTTTGGGTTTGGCCTTAAAACAAAAATCGAATTGCCAGGTGAAATGAGTGGACTACTACCAAGACCTGGTAAAAAGCATCCTAACGGAACATTAGAATGGTCTGTTCCAACTCCCTATTCACTGGCTTTTGGCCATAATATTTTAGCGACAAGTTTGCAAGTGGCTACTGCTTACTCTGTTTTAGCAAATGGTGGCATTGCAATTAAGCCCACTTTAGTACGAAAAATCGTAAAAACAAAATCGGATGGCTCTGTAGAAGTCTTACTTGACAATACTACAGAAGAAAGGGTAAAGAACTTTCCTCGGGTGCTTTCCAAACCAATAGTTCAAGAAGTGGTTAGAGCCATGAAATTGGTGACAAAGCCCGGAGGAACAGCCCCAGAAGCCGATATTCCGGGATATACGGAAGCAGGTAAAACAGGTACAGCTGAAAAAATTGTTGGAGGTGTTTACTCAAAATCTCACTATTTTTCTTCGTTTGTCGGTTTTGCACCCGTCAGCGAGCCACTGTTTGTCTTAATTGTTTCTATCGATGAACCATTAGTTGGATTTGTCCCAGGTGTTGGGAAAATTCACCATGGTGGACACTGTGCAGCACCAGTATTTAAAGAGATCAGTAAAAAGACTCTAGAATATTTAGGAATACCTCCAGATGATCCATACGGATATCCGGTGGGTGATCCCAGAAGAGACAGCGAGAAGGCAGACTGCATGCAAGAAATAAAACGCCTTAAAGCCCTTTACGAAGCTTGGAATTTGAGCCCTAATAAATAATGATAATGAAATTAAAAAATTTACTCAAAAATATACACGACGCAGTCATTCGCGGTAATAAAGATATTGATATCACAGGACTTTGTAATAATTCTAAAGTTGTATCTCCTGGAAATCTCTTTGTTGCTAAGCGAGGAGCTACTTTTGACGGTAATCATTATATCACAGATGCACTCAACGGCGGAGCTGTTGCAATTCTGACAGATATTTACAATCCTTTTTTAAAAAACATTACTCAGATTATACATCCCAATGTCGATGCAACAGAAGCTATCTTAGCCGATGAGTTTTATCAAACACCCAGTAAGGAATTATTTTTAGTAGGCATTACAGGAACTAATGGTAAAACGAGTACATCTTTTTTAATCAAACAATTGTTGGAACACCAACAGATGTCTTGTGGTGTAATCGGTTCTGTAGAATATATTGTAGGTCAACATCGTTATCCGTCGACTCATGGAACGCCTGATTTATTAGTCAATCAACGACTACTCAGAGAAATGCTGCATAATGATTGCAAAGCTTGTGTGATGGAAGTTACTTCTCACGGACTTGATCAAGGTCGTGTTAAAGGACTCTATTTTCATGCGGCAATTTTCACAAACTTATCGCATGAGCATTTAGATTATCATAAAACGATGGAAAATTACGCTGCTGCAAAATCGCAATTATTCGCATCTCTTGGTCGTAAAGAGGGGCTGGCCCCTATCGCAATTGTAAATTGCGATAGTCCATGGCACCAATTGATGATCTCTAATTGCCAAGCCCCTGTCATAACTTATGGTATGGACGAGACTGCAGATGTTAGGGCAGAAGATATTCTTTTGCATCCTAATTACAGTGAATTTACTGTGTGCTATCAAGATCAAAAAGCGCGTTTTCATTTAGGATTGATGGGGCGTTTTAACATATCTAATTGTTTAGCAGCAATAGCTCTTGGTTTATATTGCCAATTAAACTTGCATCAACTAGTCGCAATTGTTGCTAATTTCCAGTCAATACCTGGCAGATTGCAGCGTATTGATAATGATATTGGATTGCACATCTTTGTGGACTATGCTCATAAACCAGATGCTTTAGAAAATGTTTTACAATGTTTAAAAGAAGTTGAAGGCGGACGCGTCATTACCGTATTTGGTTGCGGAGGAAATCGTGATCGTCAAAAAAGACCAGTAATGGCACAGATTTCTGAGCGTTATTCATCAATGTCAATTGTCACTAATGACAATCCGCGAGATGAAAACCCGCAAACAATCATTTCAGAAATTGTTGCTGGTTTTCAATCTAAAGAAAATTATTTAGTAGAAGAAGATCGCTCATTAGCTATTTCCAAAGCGATCGATATTGCTAAAAAAGGCGATATCGTTTTGATTGCTGGAAAAGGACATGAGACATATCAAATATTTGCCCATAAAACACTTGCTTTTGACGACTCCAAAGTAGCTTCAAATCTATGCGCACAAAAAAAACAGGCTCTGGCCTCTACACATTAATACTTATAGCTCTTCTGACATTGACATCGTGCGCTAGGCATTATGAAATGGAAGAAGAGCCTCAAGAAATCTCCATGCCAGAACCGGTTGTGGAAAAAGCACCTGTTCAACCAGTTGTTAAGCCAAAACCATTTATTCGCAAAACAATCGTCATCGATTCCGGTCATGGTGGTAAGGATTGTGGTACATCGTCTGGTCAGTTTAAATATCAAGAAAAAAAGCTGACATTGCAAACCGCAAATTTGATTAGAAGTTATCTCGAAAAAAAAGGTTATAATGTTATCATGACCCGTCATCGAGATGAATTTGTCTCTTTAGAAAAAAGAGTATCAATTGCAAACCAAGCATCGAGTCATTTATTTGTAAGTATGCATTACAATTATGCAGACAATACAAAAGCTCAAGGTATTGAGGTGCATTACTTCGATGCTAAGCAGCATCCTCAAAAAGCAATTGCTTCAAAAAAATTAGCACAAACTATTTTAGGTGAAGTTATTCACTTCACTGGTGCAAAGTCTCGTGGAATTAAAAATTCAAATTTAGTTGTGATTCGCAAGACTGACATGGCTGCAGTTCTTGTAGAGGGTGGCTTTTTATCTAACCCTCAGGAAAGACAAAAACTCAAAGACCATCGTTATCTCGAAGCTTTAGCTTGGGGGGTAGCTTGTGGTATCGATAATTATCTAAAAGCGCTATAATACTAAAAATTGTTCCCGGCGCGATTCGAACGCACGGCCTGTTGCTTAGGAGGCAACCGCTCTATCCTGCTGAGCTACGGGAACACATAAAGAGTGTAAAGACTACTGCACGTACTCGCTTTTTCTCAAGGAAAAAGCATTCTGATTATTCTATATTTTATTTGAAAAAATTCGCTTACCACTCTAAAAAGAACTTAAGTTTGCATTACGTTAGGATTTAACATGAAAGAAAAAGCAGAGATCGGGCTTATTGGCTTAGCTGTCATGGGACAAAATTTAGTTCTCAACATGGACGACCATGGATTTACGGTTGCGGTTTACAACCGAACGGTTTCCAAAGTCGATGATTTTATGAATGGCCCAGCAAAAAATACTAAAGTTATTGGGACACAATCTCTCAAAGAATTTTTTGCCGCATTAAAAAGACCTTATATCGTGATGCTTATGGTCAAAGCAGGTCAACCTGTTGATGAATTCATCAGCTTATGCCTCCCATTTATGGGACCTGGCGATATTATTATTGATGGTGGTAACAGCTATTATGGTGATACTGAAAGACGTGTTGCTCACCTTAAAGAAAAAGGCGTATTATTTGTAGGATCTGGAATTTCTGGTGGAGAAGAGGGCGCTAGACATGGCCCTTCAATCATGCCAGGAGGTAATAGTGATGCTTGGCTAAAAATTAAACCTATCTTCCAATCAATCAGCGCAAAAGTTGAAAATAACGAACCTTGTTGCGATTGGGTAGGTGATGGTGGAGCTGGTCATTATGTGAAGATGGTACATAATGGAATTGAATACGGTGATATGCAACTTATTTCAGAAGCCTACCAGCTCATGAAAGAAGGCCTTGGCATGTCAAATGATGAAATGGCAAATGTTTTTGATGAATGGAATAAAGGTGAGCTCAACAGTTACTTGATTGAAATTACAAGTGCCATTTTTAAATTTAAGGACAAAGACGGTTCTTACTTACTAGACAGTATATTAGACGTTGCTGGCCAAAAGGGTACGGGCAAATGGACTGGTATTAGTGCATTAGATCTTGGTATGCCAGTAACATTAATTGGTGAAGCCGTCTTTGCTCGCTGTTTGTCTTCTTTGAAATCAGAAAGAGAAGCAGCTAGCAAAATCTACGCTGCGCCAAATAAAAAGTTTAAAGGCGATAAGAAAGATTATATTGAAGCGATTAGACAGGCACTTTATGCCTCAAAAATCATCAGTTATGCTCAAGGATATATGATGATGAAAGCAGCAGCCCAAGAATTTAAGTGGAAGCTTAACTACGGTGGCATTGCTTTAATGTGGCGTGGTGGATGTATTATCCGCAGCATGTTCTTAGGAAAAATCAAGGATGCTTTTAGCAAAAATCCCAATTTAGAAAATTTGTTAATGGACGACTATTTCAAAGAACAAATTGTCAAGTCGCAAGAGGGGTGGAGAAAAGCAGTTCAATTAGGTGCTGAAATGGGTATACCAACACCGTGCTTTAGCACAGCTTTGGCATTCTTTGATGGATTCAGAACAGCTAGATTACCGGCTAATTTGCTTCAGGCTCAAAGAGACTACTTTGGCGCGCATACCTACGAGCGTATTGACAAGAAACGCGGTGAGTTTTTCCACACAAATTGGACTGGAACTGGCGGAGACGTGAGTTCTACAAGTTACAATGCTTAAATAATTTTTGAGCGCCTTAATTCATAAGGCGCTCTTTCTATTCAGTATCTTGCCAAGTACATTCTAGTCATGTATAGTTTCTATACTGCATGTTAATTTGCTATTATGGGATGTAATCAATTCATGGTATTTAAAGATCGTAATAAGATAAGAAATTTTTCAATTATCGCCCATATAGATCACGGTAAATCAACAATTGCAGATCGTTTGTTAGAACAAACGCATACGATTGAAAAGCGAGAAATGCAAGAGCAAGTCTTAGATGACATGGATCTTGAAAGAGAACGCGGTATTACTATCAAAGCTCATCCCGTAACAATGAATTACAAAGCTGAAGATGGTGAAATTTATCGAATTAACTTAATTGATACACCAGGACACGTTGACTTTACTTATGAAGTCTCTCGTTCATTATCAGCATGTGAGGGCGCTTTACTTGTAGTCGATGCTGTTCAAGGCGTTCAAGCTCAGAGTTTGGCAAACGTTCATCTAGCGATAGAAAGAAACTTAGAAATCGTTCCTGTCATCAATAAAATCGATTTACCTGCAGCTGATGTTGAAGATGTTAAAAAGCAAATCGAAGATGTCATAGGAATACCTGCAGCTGACGCAGTCACTTGTTCTGCTAAAACTGGTATTGGTATTGAGAATATATTAGAGCACATCATAACACTTGTTCCTCCACCAAAAGAGCCTGAAGACGATATTTTAAGAGCTCTAGTATTTGACTCTCACTACGATTCGTACCGTGGCGTTATGATGTATATTCGTGTGTTTAGTGGGGTGATCCAAAAAGGATCACAAATAAAACTTATGGCGACCAATCGCCAGTACGAAGTTTTAGAAGTTGGTATCTTTTCTCCCAAAGAAATTGCTGTCGAAGATTTAGGTCCTGGTGAAGTGGGTTACGTTGTTGCCAGTATTAAGGCAAGTACTGATGTTAAAATAGGTGACACGATCACATCGCAAAAATATCCAGCAGCAGAGGCTCTTCCTGGTTTTAAATTGATTCGTCCTGTCGTCTTTGCTGGTATTTATCCTGTCGATGCAACAGATTTCGAGTCTTTACGCGATGCACTAGATAAATTAAAACTTAATGACTCAGCATTGCACGTAGAACAAGAAAGTAGTACTGCCCTTGGTTTTGGTTTCCGTTGTGGCTTTTTAGGATTACTTCATTTAGAAATCATCTTTGAACGTATTCATCGTGAATTTGATATTGATATCATCACGACATCGCCAAGTGTAATTTACAAATTTCATTTAGGTAATGGTGAAACAATCGAAGTTGATAACCCAGCGCATTATCCTGATCCTGCAAATATAAACAGCGTGGACGAGCCATGGGTTAAATCTCATATTATCGTTCCTCAAGATTATTTAGGGGCTTTAATGAGCCTTGGAATGGAAAAGAGAGGACTTTGTATTAAAACAGAAACAATGGACGCTAAGCGTCTGTTGTTAACTTATCGTTTGCCTTTGAATGAAATTATTACTGATTTCAACGATAAGTTAAAATCATGTACAAGAGGATATGGATCTTTCGACTATGAAATCGATACTTATGAAAAAGGCGATATTGTTAAACTCGAAATTCGTGTAAACGAAGAGCCTGTTGATGCTTTTTCATGTTTAGTGCATCGCACTAAAGCAGAAGCTAAAGGGCGAGCAATTTGTCAAAAACTTGTAGAAGTTATCCCTATGCAACTTTTTAAGGTTCCTGTTCAAGCAGCAATTGGTGGCAAGATTGTGGCTAGAGAGACCATTAGGGCAATGACAAAAAATGTCACTGCTAAATGTTATGGTGGTGATATATCTCGTAAACGCAAATTATGGGAAAAGCAGAAAAAAGGTAAAAAACGCATGAAAGAAATTGGTAAGGTTAACATCCCTCAAAGTGCTTTTATGGAAGTTTTAAAGGTTCAGTCAGAGTAATCTGACCTCTTGGACTTGCGAGTATGTAATCTATCTTGCTTAGTTTTTTGATTGATGCTTTACCAATACTTAATCTGCTCAAAAAACTCTTTAACATCAACCCAAAATGTAAATGTTATTGTCTTTCTAGAAACGCTTAAATAAGATTTATCTCTTAAAATTCTATCAGGGATATTTAGTGACTTACGAAAATCTGTTAGATCATTAACAGTATTAAAAATTGGTGTAAGTGTTGAGAAAAGATCTTCATCGCTCAATGAGTTTTTTGCGTTTTCGTTTAAGATAAGTCTTAATAGATTATATGTTTTATCCAGATAAACAAGCCGATCTTCTAAGGGCGGTAATTCGAACTTAGTTTCAATAATCTCTGCATAATTATCATCTAGAAAAATTTGATTTTTCTTAAAATTCTCACTTTTATTCAAAAAATTAACAATTCGAGTTGTTTCATAACCAGCGGTCAAAAATTTAAAAATAAGAGTTTTGTAGTCATCTAGATTTACACTACCTCGTGATTCCTTAATGTGTTTTTTAACTTTATTCTTATTTGCTATCGAATTAAAAAACCGGTTAACTTTAATACAATTTAAAGAGTCTGAAGCTGATATTTTTTTTATGTTATTAGCAACTGATGGAAGTTGGGATTCGCTTACATCCATTCGATATATAAGAGTTGTTATTTTTTCAGAATCATTGATATTACGGGTTTCAAAAAGAGCTACAGACTTGGCGTTTTCTACACGTGTTATCATAGATCAGTTGGGTTAATTCTTTTCAAAATATCCAAAAAAAACGTCTCTGTCTATCCAATTAGGTAACTTAATGATTTCTTTGTAATTTTTAGAAAAATCTACTCTTTTTACATAATCAGGTATACCTAAATATTCACGCAATTTTTTAATAGATTCTTTAGTATCAAAATTATCCTCTAAAAATAGCATAATACTCATATCGTCATAACGAAAATCATCTTGTTCATTTAAAATTAGTTCAATGAGTTTACCACATCGTTGTAAATAATTAGCTCGAGTGTAGTGTTCTTGGGGCAAATCCAAATTTTTACAAATAGTGTAAACATATCTAGCTGTGATAGCTAATTTGTTGTCAAAAGTAGGGTGATATTCATTTAAGTATGCGGCAATTTCATCATTAGTTTTAAATGCCGTTATAAGTTTTTTTATACAGGGTGCAAGATTCATCATCTCTTGCTTTGTAAGTGTTGATTTCAACGGCTCTTTAAAGAAAGGGTAATTTATTTTTTTTGTGAAATTATCACAGTGATCTAATACTTTAGGTAACTCTTTAGAAACTCGATCATTTGAGAACTCTGGAATTTCTGTTTTTAAATCGCAAATCAAAGTGTTTTGATCTATCCATGTGGGAAGATTTAATAAAACTTTAAGCGATAATAAGTCATTAAAGCTTAGACAAAATTCTGGAATTTTTAAACTGTTGCGAAAAGCTCTAACATCTTCTTCACTTTCAAAAATTCGAACATTTTTTTCAAAAATATCAAAATCAGTAGAGTTATCTTTGTACACGCATATTAACAGAGCCTTAACCCGCTCTAAGATATATTTTCTTTCGTTATATTTTGGAAGGTCAAAAAAGCTAAGCAGCTTTTGAACATCGTCGATTCTTAAAACAATATTCTTATTTTTTAATACTGAATGTTTATTTAATTCAAATTGAAGAGACCCGTCCATTATTTCAAAAGTTAATAATTTGCAAATGTATGGTTTTAAAACTTTAAGTTCTTGTTCGCTGAAACAATCATTTTTAAATCTTTGGCGAGGCACTATTTGTTTTCTTAGTGGTCTTTCTTGAATTTTGCGATTAGTGCTTATAAGAGGGCAGTTTGAACCTGTTAAGTCAATAATGTTTTTTTGAAAATAACTGTTTATTAATCCAGCCTGACTCAAAATTGGTGTTTGAAATGCTTTTTGGGGCGGTATTTGGTCTAAATAAGTCGTTTTTAGATAGTTTTCATTGAAGCTAGTCAATCCAGATAAATTAGTATGATTAATCATAAATCACCTGATTTTATTAATTAATAATAATTAATAATATCACTTTTATATAAAAAAACAATAGCATTAAGAG
>JAEMRK010000059.1:0-3124 GCA_016463375.1 Parachlamydiales bacterium
CCCTCTTCTTGCATACGACTAAGCTTTAAAGTTTTTGCAGACGCTTTTTTTGAGAAATTATCACCAAATTCAATGAAGTTTTCTTTTGGTAACCATTCAGTGAACCATACAATATTTACTGAATCTGAAGTCGGTATTTGAACAAAGGGATCTGTTAAAAGTTTCTTAATAACTGTCACTCAAACCCTCATCTAAAACAATATTTTTACCAGTGATGCCATCAGATTGATTAGATATTAAGAATTGAACTGAGTTGCATACTTCATCTAATGTCGTATAATGTTTCAATGGAATTTGAGCTGTTTCTATTTCTAATTGTTCTTCGTATGTTCGGTTATTTTCCTCAGCTCTTTTTGAAATACGCTCTTCATGAAATGGTGTTAAAATGACTCCTGGTGATAAAGCGTTGATCGAAAGAGTTTGTGGGCCTAATTGAAAAGCTAAACCTTTGACAAGAGTTGTCCACATTCTTCTGAGTACCGCCGCTCCGGCATACTGGGGTAGATATGTAACAGAGCTAGTCCCAGCTATGATAACAATTTTTCCGTGTTGATTAATGTATGGTATTGTAGCTTTTAGTACTGATAAGGGCCCATAAAAACCAGATTGAAACATCTCTTCCCAATTAGATCTTTCAGCTAAAAGATTATTTCCGAAATTTGGTCTTGGTGTAACAATTAGCACACCATGAATTTGCTTTTGCTTGTCTCTCAAAAATTCAATTAGTTTTTTAGCGCAGTCGGTATCATTAAAATCAATGCATAGATGAAGATATTCGTGGCAATAAGTATCACTTAAGTGTTTTTGAAGAACGCTCAAGCGTTCTTCATTAAAAGATAACATAATCAAGTCATGATCTTTTGCCAGCTTTTTTACAACGGCTTCTCCAATAGCTCCATTAGCTCCAGTTATTAAATAAGTATCAGCAGATAAAGGTATGAAGAAAATACAAAGCGTTAAGACGATCCAATAATTAAAGTATTTTCTGAAGTAATAATGTTTAAATGCTTCCATAAATCTTCAACCGTCGTATTAAGTTTTTTTTCAATGTAAAATTTAGCTACTGGAATTTTACGTTTCATTTTTTGAGCAAAGCTTACTTGATTACCAGTTTGGTTTTTTAAATGAACTGGAGTAAAGCAATCAAGTACGAAAAATGCTTTAGGTTCTTTTTTTAAATATTCTGCCATTAGTGGAATTTCTTCGTTGCCACCTATAGCTATAGATTCTCCATCAATAATCAGTTTACCGGCAATACCTGGATTAACATAAAAAGGGAGTGGATGTTCTTTTAAAAAACTCACGCATCGGCTGTTGTATAGAGCACAAGTATTGTACCAGCCTTTACCAGGTACTGAGCCATCATTGCCCATTTCTTCAATTTTCCAACCATAGATTACAGCACCAGTATCGAGCCATCCCATCGCATTGATAATTTGTTGAGGCATTATCTCAACGCCGTTGGAAATAACCAACACAGCTTGGTCATCAGGTGTTGCATTTGATAAAATTTTAAAAGTATCAGTTATAGATTCTAAATTCGTCGTTAAAATAGTGACCTGAGGCATGTTTTTAAAATATTTTTCAACTGGATCATCTTGATATGTTGCGATAAAGTAATTCAAATTAAAAAATGGCGTCAAATTTTTTTGGTAGTTTTCAATGGAATCTGACAAAAGGTTTACAGCTTGATCTCCATAAGCCCGTATCCATAATGTTAAATCAGGTTTTTTGAATGTGTCGGCAGACACGATACAAAATTGACTTACCAAAAAAGTTATGAAAATTAATAATTTTTTCATTGATTAAGCTCTGAGATTTCATGTGAAACTATATTTTCGCCTAAGCTTTCGATTGAATCACTGATTGTGTAATCTAAATCATCTAAATAACTTGGATCTTCATCACCAATTGATATGATTAATCCATTGGGATTGTATTCTTTATATAGTCCTAAAATTGCGCGGTCATCGCCATCTAATCCGACTACAAAAAAGAAATCAATATGGCTTAAGTAGTCTTTTTTTAGATATTTTTCGCTAAAAATTTTTTCGCCGACATTTACAATTAAGGCATCAGTTTGTTCAAAAATATAATCGAAATTATCTTGAAAAATGGGAGATGTGTGTTCATTTGCTAATTGAGCAATAGCTAAATGAGCAGAAGATGGTTTTGCAAAAAAACCTCTTTCACAACGCTCTTTATACATTTCGCTTAGCTTTGTGGGATGGTTAAGCAGTGTCTTAATAAAATCATCTATGCTTTCATTGTAATCAATTCCCATATCATCTGTGCATTGTTGCCTTGTGCACACACCACTTTCTACTGCTAAGCCGGGCCCACACAATATGGCAAGGTTCTTGCCTTGGATCATATTTAAAGCATTTTTAAGATCAATGGATTTTGGATGAGGTTGTTTGAAATATCTTCTCTTGCCGACATCGTAATTTTCTAAATAGGCGCTATAGCTATCGCCAGTATATGTCAATTTATGATCAAAGCAAGGAAGAGGAGCAGGATTTCCTATTTTAAATGAGTATCGATAGACAGGAATCGAGTCACCCTTATCTGAAGATCGCCAATCTTTTTTAAACGATGAGTAATAATTCATTAACCATGGGTCGTGAGGTAATTCTCCCCAAAATTCTAAAGTGATTTCAAGATCTCCATTTTCGCAATATTGAAAATAATGGCCTCTATTAGGGCCATAATAAAATTCAATATTTCCTTTAGGCTCACTTGCAAAATACGAGATTGAACAAAAGCATGAAACAAAAATAGCGATGAATAAATATGTGAAATAACGGTTTGAGAACATGATTACGACCATTAAAAGCGCTGAACTTATAAGGATACCAATCTGAAATTCAAAAAGAAAGAGCTAAAAGCAAAAGCTTTTAGCTCTGGAGACACAAAAAAATTAACGAATAAGTTCGTTTAAACGTTCTTCGACAAGTATATGAAGAGTATTTTTTTGTTGCTTAGTTAAAGAAGAACTATTGAAAAGTGAATTCAATCTTTGTTCCAATTCATCAGGTGTATCTATTGGATCATCAAGCAAATTGATTACATAAGAAACTTCATCTTCTGTAGGTTCATCAGCAACTTCAAAATTGTGTGCATC
>JAEMRK010000059.1:3224-9310 GCA_016463375.1 Parachlamydiales bacterium
TTGCTCATTTCTTTGATTGGATCTTCTGTTTCATCAGTGCCACGTTTGCTTCCGCGCTTGCTACCGCGTTTACTGATTTCTTGATTTAAATCTTCTTCATATTCACAAACACCGCGTTTGCTGCCACGTTTGCTCATTTCTTTGATTTGATCTTCTGTTTCATCAGCACCGCGTTTACTTGCGTTTGGTGTTTGATAGTAGCGGTCTTTTTGTTGTTCGCGAACTTGACCTTTCCAATAGTCTAGATCTGTTTGGAAGGCCATCACAACAACAAATAATCTTGGATCGATGCCAAATTGATTAAAAGCCATCGTATCGAGTATGTTAACAGTCCAATTATCTTTAAATCTAAAGAATGAACGTTTCATAGTAGCCAAATCATGGCCATCTCCAGGATGTTTAACTGTATATTTGGTTCCCCAGAAGTTAAATTTTGCCAAACCTAAAATTTCACCCGATGGGGCTAAAATTTCAAATGTCGGAAAGAGTGTGAAAATTTTTTCTCGAACTTGTCCGAGAGGGTTGTCATTTGCATCATTCACATCAAAAATGGCACCTAAAGAGAAAATACGCATTTTTGCTTTAGCTTCTAATTCATCTTGAAAATTATAAAAGTCATATTCTCTTGCTAAACTAAAAAATTTTCTTTTTACAGTGCCAAGTTTAAATTGTTCTGTCTCGATATCAAAAGTTCGAGTTAAAGCAACCCAGCGTTCATTAACAAAGAATTTGGGAGGCAATGATAGTTCAGCAAAGCCTGTTAATGACGTACAAAACGCCAAAGCAGAAACTGCTAAAGTTGTAATTTTTTTAAGCATATATTTCCTCTTTCATACAGATTGGAGGGAGTTGTTAATACGTATCAAGATTATATTCCTAGTCGAAGTTAAAGAATATAGACTTTAACATTTGCTAAAAATCTATGCTAAAGAATGTGATCATTTAACTTTTTTGTGATATTCTTGTACGCCTCCAAACTTTTCGAATAAGCACAGATTACAGATTGCGTTTTTGGTGTGCAAATTTAATTTTTCGAAGTTGTAACCATTTAAAATTAGTGGTATTCATTTTGACATGAAATGAATGAGGAAAATTATTTTGTACACTCGTAGCAAAGCTATTTTTTACCATTATAATGATCTGCATTTCGCAAAACTTTTTTTGCCAAAATTCGTTATGGGAAGGCGACCGAATTCAGCAATATTTCAAAAATTCTGAACTTCAAAGACAGTGGGCTTCCGCATTTTTTGCTAAAATAGCTTTTAAACCAAGCAATAGAGTTCTTGATTTTGGATGTGGTGATGGGAAAATTACTGCTCAATTCTCCAATCAAGTTCCACAAGGTCATGTAACAGGTATAGATTTGTCTTGTGATATGATTAAATTTGCTAAGCGCAAATTTAATCAGGTCGCTTATACAAATTTAACATTTGTCAGCACTGATATTCTTAGCTGGCAGCTTGAACAACACTTTGATGTTATTTTCTCATCATGTGCTTTGCAATTGGTGGACGATCCTTTAGCCATCTTTGTTAAATTTAATGAAATTTTAAAACCACAAGGAAAACTCTTTTTTTGCATACCTGGCAAAGGAAATTTTAATTTTATCAAGCTTTTCAAAACATAAGCCAGCAAGAAAAATGGACAAAATATTTTAAAAATTACTCATGGCCTATTAGTTGTTTTAGCTCTCAAAATACGGAATCAATGCTAAATCAAACGGGATTCAAATCAGAACATATTGAGCTTGTTTAAAACTTTAGATCCGTTTGTAAATAAGCAAGAATTTCTCGAATGGTCACTTGGTACAATTTTACCAGTGTTGCAAGTTCCATTACAATTAAGACATGAGTTAATGTCGGATTGGATTGATGAGTGGTTGTCATTGGATCCTAATTGAAAAAATGACGACGGTTTAATTTTTGCTCATTGGGATTGTTTATGTGTTGAAGCTACAAATGTTAATTAACAATAACTTCTTTAGGTAACTGCGACGGATTAAAATTTTTTTCCACTTGTACAAGTCGAGCTCTTTTAAAATCACTCGACTTTAAGAACTCGGCTGACATTGCTTTTTTTACACAATTGGTAGATCTAAACTTTTCATTTACTATTTTCAAAAAATCATCACTTTGATTTTTTACAATGTGATTAATAACCATTGAAAGATGGTTGAGAGAGCTATATTTTTCATTAGTAAATATTTTAGATTCTGTTAATGAAAAAGGAATGAATTCTTGAGGTATCACAAAAGAGCTTGCTGGCCACTCATTGCGAAAACCAGAGATCATGCTAATTGATAGTACGCAATCGACTGTCTCGTAGACGTTTTGCTTAGCAAAAATTGCAGGATTTGTTCCATAGCAAAAAGAAACTTCAGTGTTTAAATCAGGATAAAAAACACGATGAAGTTCTTGACGAGCTTTTGGAGCTTTTTTCTCAGTATGAATACCTACTAAGCAGTCATTGAACATACTAAAAAGATGATCTAAATATTTTGCACCTGAGCTATTGCGGTGGACTTGAACCATCAAGTGAAGTTTTTCACTTGATGGTTTGTGAATAAGATTATGCAAGTGAGTTAGGTAATAAGAGTAGATGGTTACCAAAGTGTAGTTAACTTGGGCTTCATTGTAATCTTTTAGAGAGCTTTCTTTAAGAAGATACGTATTGCTATTAGTTATATCTATTAATTCTTGGCCATCAATGAAAGGGCGATCCAATACCATGCAGATGTTTGCCCAAATTTGATTTTCTTTTAAATGCTTAGCTCCAATGGTTCCTCCCTCGATATTTAATCCATCAGCAATGGTGTTGATATTTTCAAGAGGGATTTTTTGAAATGCTAAAAAAAAGAGAGATAAAAAACAGAAGGTTTTTTTTAAATAACACATTAGATGACTCCATGTCTTAAGGAGCCATAATAAATTGGTAAAAACCTTAAGTCAAGATCAGCCAGGAAAAATAATCTGTAAAGTGATGACAATAACCACAAAAATTAAAATAGCAATTAATAAAAGCTTACCACCAAATACTTTATAACTTTCTGTTTTTTTTAAATGGTAGCGACCACGCCATACCATCAGAGTTGGTAAGCCAGCTTCTAGTATTCCAACAAATACACCCGCATAGGCCAATGCCATAACAAATCCGTTAGGATACACTATTGCAAAAAGCAATGGGGGTAATATTGTTAAAAGCGCTTTAGCTAATTTGCCAGCAGAGTGGTTTGGTATTTTAAACGAATCGCCTATGAAATCACAAAGGCCCATTGATACACCGAGAAAAGATGTCGCAATAGCAAAGAACGAGAAGAAAGCAGCACAGGTACCAATCCATGGGTAATCAGTATAAACAATTAAAGGATCGACTAAGGAATTGCCGCTCAATAAAGTTGCTTGCAATCCGTTGACTCCCTCCCAAGGTATAACACCAAGAACACCTGCTTCCCAAATAAAATAGACAACTAAAGGAATGCAGCTACCAATCATGATTGTTTTCTTGATGGCTTTAAGATCAAACTCAAGATAACTAACTAATGAGGGAAGAATAGCGTGAAAACCAAAAGATCCAACAGCTACAGACAGCGCAGCTAATGTATATTTAACATTTTGTTGAAGCAATAAGTTTGGTTTGACCTGGGGAACAATAGCAAACAATAAACCTAATAACGAAACGCAGAGCCCAATCATTAATATTCGGTTGATAAAGTCTACAATCTTAGCGCCCATAAATAGTACTGCAAAAAAACTTATAAGTAATAGGCTTTGCAACCAGTTAAATGATCCGCTTGCATTTTGCAAAACTTGACCACCACCAGTCATAAAAGCTGCTGTTAACGTATAAAGAAATAGCATTTGAATGACACTAACGGCACGGCGAGCTGTTAGACCCAATGTGTACTGTGCCATGCTGGGAATGTTAATATTCTGACCTTTAAACCAAAAATTAACTTCAATAGTTAGGTAGGCTGTGTAGACACTTACTGACCAACAAAGAAGTATCAAAAAAAAGGCTGGGATGAATCCGCAACTGCCGGTGAGTAACGGCAGAGCAAGCATTCCACCACCAATTGCTGTTCCAGCAATTAATAAAATTCCGCCCAACATTCGCCTGTGCATAAATTACCGATATAAAGATTTTTATCCTATTCATTTTATTATAATTACTAAATCAGAACAAGCGGTTTTTAATTAAAACTATAAGGTGATTAACAGGGTTATTGACGATTTAAGCCCATAGGTGCTATTGTCAGCAAAATATTAAATTTTACCAAAGTAGAAGTCTGTGAAAAAACAAATTCTCTGTTTAAGCCTTTTTTTGAGCTTAACAGCAAATCTAATCGCTAATTTTGGAGTTTTCCCTGTAGCTTATGGTGTAAAAGCACAAGGTTTAGCAGGTGCTGTGACAGCTTATCCTCAGGATAGTTTGGCCCCGTTTACCAACCCAGCTGGCGGTGTTTGGTTAGAAGGACGTTATGATGTCGGTGTCAGCGCTCCTTATTTTAAAGATCGCGGTTATACATATACTTTACTTGATGGTTCGAGCTATCGCCAGTCTAGTACCGACAATTTGTTTTTTATACCTTATGGATCTGTAACTATTCCTGTTGCTGATAATCAAAATGTTGGAATAGCTACCTATTTCTTAGGACCTAATGTACGTTATAAAGATTCTCCAATAGTTGGCCAGGGTGCTTATTATTTAGAGTCTCAGCAATTACAATTAGCGCCGAATTGGTCTATAGGATTTGCAGATAACTATTCAGTGGGTGTCGCAGTTATTGGTGTTGTTTCAAGAGCTAAGGTTGCTGGTCTTCAAACCTTAACAGATTTTTCTGTTGCTCCTAATTATTTCACTAATAAAGGTTATGCTTATAACTTTGGAGCTGGTGTTAGAGTTGGTGTTTTAGCTCGCTTCTTGGACCATTTCTGGATAGGCGCTGCTTATTGTACAAAAGTATACTCATCTAAGGTTAATGGATATAAAGGACTATTGGTTAATGGTGGCAGCTTAGATGTCCCTGCTAATTGGTCTTTAGGTCTTCGTTATGAAGCATCGGATGACCTTAATTTATCATTTGACTACCAAGTTATTTTAAATAAGGGTGTAGATTCATTAAGTAATCCATTTCAAAACATCACCTTTTTTAGCCCAAATTTAGGATCTAAAAATGGACCTGGATTTGGTTGGAATAATCAACGTATTTTCCGTTTCGGTGCAGATTACCAATTCACCGAACGTTTCAATATGAAATTAGGTTATGCTTTCTCAAATCGCTTGTTCAATAACCAACAACTTGATTTTAATGAGCTAACAGAAAGTATTATCCGTAATTACATTACTGCTGGAACAACTATCGATTTAGGAAATTGTCAAGAATTAAGCATTTCTTATTTTTATGGATTCCATGCATCAGAATCAGGCCCTTCTGGCTTAACTGCTCTTGATGTAAGCCAAGTTACCCTCATTAATTCTATGCATTCAGTAGGTATTAGCTACGGTAAAAAGTTCTAATCTCTTTTTAGCAAGCCCTAATAGGGCTTGCTAAGCTTTTCACAAGTATGTTGTTCAATTAAATACCAACTTCATTGCTAACTAAAATTCTTCAATACTTCTATTTGAATAGGTTTTATTTAAGATCTAGTCAATCGTGTAATTGTAATATTAGTAGATGTTCCAGAAGCAAAGCTAACAGTTAATCCGGTTACAATGACTTGAATTGTAGTGGGCAAGGTAGTAACTCTAATTACTTGAGTTAAAACTACTGGAGAACCTCCTGATAGCAATGCGAATTTAAATGGATTGTTAACACCACCTACTTTGAGTTGTATTGATCCTAATAATGATAATGCTGTCGTATTTCCAACAAATTGGATTTGGTAATTTCCTACTTCATTAATGCTAAAAGTAGTGTTATTAGTTTGAGTAATACTAGTTCCTGAAGAAATTGCATTTCCAGCAAAAGGTATTGCACTATTTGCTCCAATAGCTAAATTAAGTGCTCCCGCATCATTGTAATTATAATAATGATCTATAGTTGCAGTCGCATTAGATCCATTAGCACCAGCAGGCCCCGTTGCTCC
>JAEMRK010000111.1 GCA_016463375.1 Parachlamydiales bacterium
ATATAATATAAGTAATTAATATTTAATAAATTGGTAACTATGAACAATTTAAATAATGGCCAGACAATTAATAACCTAAGCCTTACTTTTGATTTAATTAAAAGAAATGCTAAATACGATAAAAATCTCAAAATGTTGCCTAAAGATTCTTCAACGGCACCTGCAACTCCTCTTGAGATTATTAGTAAAGTTTTTGAAGAAGTAAAAAGCATCAAAAGTTTAGGACCTACTCAAGAAGTCAACAAAGAGACATGGGACAAATTACTCAACAAAGCCAAAGATTTTATTGCTGACTCTCAATTTACTGAAAAGAATGAAAAAGAACAGGCCAATATAATCTTTAATGAAATTTTCTTACACGCTAGATCGGATATTAATAATTTTGAAGTTTTGAAAGTTAGCAACCTACTGCAAAATATCTACATTGAATTAGATAATATCTTTTCATACTTTTGCACTAATTGTTTAGCGATGCAATTATCTACTTTATATGTAGATGTTGTAGCAGCCGGAGTTAAGTGTAATTTCTCAGCCAAGGACGCTGCTAATTCTAAAGATTTTAATCAACTTACCATGGACAATTTCACATTCGATTTTCAAAGTAAAAACAGCACTGTGGAGCCATTGCAAAAAGAGAGTTTGAAAGCTATTTTTGATGATATCAATGTTATAGCGGCAAATAAAGACATAGTAGATATCAATTTTGTTGAAGATACCGTTTATGAAATTCTATCTCTTAAACAACAGAACAAATCTCTTGCCAAATCATGTGATCAAATTTTGTTAGCCTTCGACTTTATTTTAAAATTTAATGAACGAAAAAAATTCGTCAAAAACACCACAGTAAATAGCGTTAATTACGCATTCTTTCCCAAAGAGTTTGTAAATAGAGAACAGATCTTAAAAAGCTATCATGACGAATGTGTTAATATTAAAAACACTGGCGATCATCATGCCTATGCACGTGAATTTAATGCTATACAGATCAAATATCTAATTAAGCAAAGGGAAGCCTTAAAAGACATCGCTTATCCTATTTATCAAAGAATAGGTGATCCTGAAAGGGTGGAGAAATTTCATGAACGTCTCAGAAAGTTCACGCCAAAACTCAATTTTTTTTCCTCGGAAGATATTGATCAAACAATTTTTCAGCAAAAAACTAGAAAGTTGGATGAAAGTTGGTATACTGAAATTATCACACCATCACTCATTACGTCTTTAAATAAAAAAATTATCAAAGATAAAAAGAAACTCTCTGCAAAAATATCAGCTCCTGTTGAAGTTAAAGAATTACCAAGTGAAAAAATCAGTGCTGGCAAGCTAGAGGTAGAAAAACAAGTCGTTAAAGATACAGATTTTGCTGTAGAAAAAAAACCAATTAACATTGTTGAGGAGATGATTCGTTTGAATTCTCCTAAGAATTCACCAACACGATCTCCAAGACGATCACCAAATAAGTCATCTCCTAAAAGTATTAAGAACATAGCTATTATTCAAAACTCGCCTAAAAAAGAGCTTATTCCTTTAAAAATTACAGAATACAAAAGCAGAGAAGATAAGCTTTCATTATATAAGCAATGGTTTAACTCATTAGAGGAAGTTCAAAAGAAAATCGTTGCAGCACAAGTGGAAAACTTTAAAATACGACAAAAAAATGCAAAACCTCTAGACGATGGATTGCACGAAATACGTGTTAGACAATACGAATTAAGGGTGTATTTTAAATACCTTACTACCGGTGAGATCATTCTTTTAGGTGGCGGTAATAAAGCATCTCAAAAAGCAGACATCATAAAAGCCAAAGCTATCATTAAAAGCTTAGGAGAATAAAAGCTTAAACAACTTTCTGAGAAAAACCTATCTCAAGCACCTTTTTTAAGGCCATATTCCAAGCTTAGTGCTTAGACTAAGGCTTTAAACTTCAAGGGCGGGTCTACAAATGCTTAATTGACTTGATGCATTTATATATTTGAAGCCGCCTTGCTATATCTAGTTAAAGCAAAAGACCAGTAGTAATTCTCGATACAATTCCCTTTCATCTCAATTTTAAAATTATTTAAATATAATAGGTGCTTTTACCCATATCTATCTTCAATTAAGTTAGTTAAAGATTTA
Source organism: Parachlamydiales bacterium (assembly GCA_016463375.1). GTDB lineage: Bacteria > Chlamydiota > Chlamydiia > Chlamydiales > JAEMRK01 > JAEMRK01. The sequence continues at coordinate 2,116 of JAEMRK010000111.1, forward strand.
AATACACCTATCTTACAACATATAAATTATTTAAGATATTTATATTGAAATACTTAATTCAGAACAAATTTTAAATAAACAAATAGCTTCTTTAGTATTGAAAATACTTTAATAAAAAT
>JAEMRK010000112.1 GCA_016463375.1 Parachlamydiales bacterium
GTTAATATAATGATATAAAGAGCCTTCACCTTGAAAACCAAACTCAATTATAGAATCAAGTTTTTCTAAGGGATAAGAAATCGATTCCTTTTTCAAAGATATACAAATTTTCAAAAGGTTTGGTTGGTGGTTGTAGTAAATATTAAAAACTTCATGAACCAGTTCATTACATGATTTAGATTTTTGAATGACTTCTTCAACAATTTTAGGAAAAGTTTTTAAAATAAGCTCCAGTTCGTCTAGTAATTTGTAAAATTTAGTTGTGGGAACTGCTTTAAAAAATGCTTTTTTTTGGTTTTTGACAATTGTTACATAAGTTTTAAAAAGCGGAAATTCGGACATGTTTTGGAAGTTTGATATGCCGTATTCTCTGAGAAAAATATATGCCGCTTTAATATTTGGGTTATAAAAAGAACATTTTCGAGCATAGTCTCCAGGACCTATAAAATAGGTCACACCCACGCAAGGGTTTTCCATAATTATAAAGATATATTTAACAAAATTATAGAAACTCTTGATCTGCTCAGTCTCTACAAAATCCTTTGTCTTAAAATAGTTCTCTCTCTTTTTTAAAATCTTATAATATTGCTTTTTGCGTTCAACAATAAAATTTAAATCAGTTCGATTAAGAACTTGTGAATCATTAAATTTTTTTGTAAAGTCGTAAAGAAGCTTAATAAGGTGAACGATTGAATTAAACAACTCTTCAACCATCAAATAGGTCTTCCATTTAGCATTATCAATACTAATACTCTGTTTAAAGACTGGGTTGCAACGGCGATAATATAATATAAGTTTGTTACAAACTAAATCTAATCGGCAAACATAACTCCCCTTGGGATCAGTGCATTCGATCAAGTCGTTAAAGGTCTCTATATCTCTTAATAGCATTAAAGAATGAAGCTGACATGTTTTTAATGACATCCAAGTCGTGTTGGCTAATGTCTCAGAGCGACTTATCCAAACTTGAACCAATCGATCAGAATATTTTGTAAGTCTATCAAGGTCTAGAAATTTGATCGGCGTATTATTTGTTTTTGATGTTGAGGAAAGTTCATTAAAAGAATCAATAGTTTTAAGCTTTTGCTCATCAAATTTAACTTGTGCTTCAACTACTGAACAAATATTAGCTTTGGTCTCTTCGATATATTTCTCAAAGTTTTGAGTAAAGATGACAAAATCTAAATAAAATTGAGTTTTAAAAGTATGACCAAAAACGAATTTATCATTACTCATCACAAACTCAATAATATTTCTAAATCCCTCTAATACTACACTAACTGCATTATTCCATTCGTTATGACAAGTTTGGAGCTTATTTGCTTCATTGCAACAGCTTTCGATAGATGTTTTAAGCTCCGAATATTTTTCATGATTTAAATTCTTTATCCACTCTTGTTCCAATATAATATTACACCGAGATAAATTAAGATTTTTGAAAAATTCGATGTATCTATGCTGTGATTGCACCATTATGAGCAAAATATTTTTGAGATATTCGTTATTATAAGTTACATATTTTTTATCCAAAGGTTGCATCACAAATTGTATTTGGTCTTCACCGGATAAAAATAAAATTTCTAAAGAATCTATATTGATATCGAGAGTTTGAACAAGATCCGTCTTAATAATAGCTTTATTGACAAGCAGACTTTTGTATTTGCTAAAATGGATTTTAAAAAATTCTAATTCTTTCTTCGCTAACTCGAATTTGTTTTCTAATAAATATGTACACACAATTGAAAAATCTTTCTGTAATTGTGTGAGTAAAGCCTCCGGATACAGATGCATTTTGATTATAGAATGGAATACTAATTGGTCCTCTGTTCGATATCTATGTTTAATTATATTTGTTAAACAACGATCCACTTCAATCTCAATGATATGTAGAATCGTTGTATCCAAAAAATAGTAGATGTCATACAACGAAAAAAATTCTTTGGCTTGTAGAATCTTTTCTGGAGAGGGGATGAATTTTTTTTCAACGGATGTTTGTTGAAACTTATTGATTACTTGAAGACATTTATACAAATCTTCTATTTCAGACTGTGTTTGAAGCCTTTGGCTTGTATTTTTTGGGATTTGTATTTTAGGTTGTTGAGGAATGACTTTTTGAGAAGGATTATTAAACTGATTTGGATCAATCGGTGGTATAGATGACACAGCAATTCTGATTTCAATTTGAAGTTAAAAGCTTTGCATTATTGCAAAGCTTTTAACGGAAAAAA
>JAEMRK010000060.1 GCA_016463375.1 Parachlamydiales bacterium
ATTAAAAGATTGATTATTAACTATTTACAATTTGATTACTATTAATTATTAAATATATTATTATATAATTAACTAATTATCAGGTTAATTATGAATGATTATAGCTATTCTGCTAAATATTCTGTCGATTCTTTAAAATGGCATGTCGTCAAGACTAATAAAAATGGTGAAGAAAAGGTCATTAGAACAGGACTTGAAGTCTTTGATGACGAAAAAATTGCCAAATCAAAATTACCTGAGGGTAAACTCGGTTTAGTTAAAGTTGATGATAAGAGTTTCGAGCTTGTAGTTGTTCATCACAATGAACTATCAATTAAGATCAAAAGCGTTGCAATAGAAAAACTAGTTGTAGCTGACAAAACAGTTAATTCTAAAAATTTATCAAAAAAACTCGTTGAGGCCTATAAAAATGGACAATTAGACGAAGTTGACTTAATGCTATCATCTGGCCTTAATTTTAAACATTTGCCCACATCTTTTATTGCCGATTGCATTCGTAAGAACCATATCTCTCTTTTAACTAAATTGTTCGACGCTGGATACACATTTCCCAAGCAGAACAAAGAAATCATTTATCAAGCCGTTTTAGAAGCAGCTAAAGCTGATGATTGGGATGTCGCCTTTTTATGTGTTGATAAAGGACATTTAGATATTCAAGACATTCAAGTCGATCAACAACAAACACCTATTAATCTTCTGAATATCGCTTGCGAGCAGTTAAATGCCTATCGAGCTAAGCAATGCATCGATTACGGGCTTGTCGCAAAAGACAATGCCTTAAATCTTATAGGGGTAGTTCTTAGTAACATGACTAGCAAGGCTTCACAAAAAAGCCTACTCAGTATGCTTGTTTTGTTAAACAAACAAAACGTTAAAATCTTTGATCAAAAAAATCCAAATCCATTGACGTTAATTGCTCAAAAAAACCTCTACAATAAAAATAATTTAATGCTTGCTGATGGAATACTCGGATTTGCCAAAGATGAATATGACGCCCTTGATGATTCTTTAAAAGACTCTGCTAAAAGAGCTCTATCTTTGTGTGTATTCGAGCTACTTAATTATTGTGACGTTAAAGATCCTCAAAATCCTTATCGTAATTTAGCATTGAGCATCGTTAATGATCAAATTGACCCCAATGCCAAAAAAGATGGCTTGAGTTTAGCTCACTTAGCAACAACTCAACAAGACATCGTAATGATTGATGCTCTTTTAAAATTAGGCATAGATCCATTAGTTAGAGATTCAAAAGGTTTTAATTGTTTAGATCTAGCTTTGAAGGGATTTTCTGAAGTCATAGTCCAAAGACTATTACAAGAGCCTTTTGATATTAACGAAAATAACAGTGGTCTGACACCACTACAGCAAGCTGTTCAGACTAATAATCCCCGTTTTGTAAAGCTACTAATCGATAAAGGAGCTATTGCAAAAGATGCACTCAATTTAGCACTTGATCTTGGCAACTTAGAAATTATCGAATTGCTTGATCCTCAATTTTCAATGTCAGACTATTTGTCTCAATTAATTAATAAAAATGGCGATATCCAAATAGAGTTTTCTAAATTTTTTATGAACTCTCCATTAGACAAGGTCTACAACCAACTTAAAAATTCGAGATACAGAGTCGATTTATTGGATACGCTCAAAAAGTTGATAAAAATCCAACCCCTCATCGCTAGGTTCAACACCCAAAAATTTGCAAAAGAAATGCAAAATTTTTATGGGAATACGGGTAATTTTATTTCGCAGCAGATTAAGTACGGGGAGCAAATCTTAGATACTGTTAATAACACAACAGTTGATGAAGATATCATGTTTACATTTAAAGACTATGCTTTAGCCAGATCGAATATTGCTAAAAACAACAACGATAAAAACTTTGAGGATTACAGTATAGTTCGTTATGAGGACGATGTGAACTTGATAACGCCATTAGGAAGTTACCAAAGGCCAACTCGGTACACTGGATTTCTACCTTTAGTTGAAAGTACTTATGATGACGTACTCAATCATCGTGGTATCGGTCACGATGTCACTGAAAAAAATAAGTTTAATTTAGGTTATGAGCAACTCTACGAAACCCCTGATGGAGAGTTCTTACAACTTACGTCCGTCACAATAAATCGCAGCGATGATTCTCCTCTTAATCTATCTAATTGGACATTTAATCATGCTAACTACGATGTAGGGTTAGATGGTCTTAAAGAGTTAAACCGCTTAGTCGATGCCTTGTATACTGCTAAATCTCCAGTTGATAAATATAATCTTATAGCTGAAATTTTTTGGCTTGGTAGTAACGTCACCCTATTCAACCGAGGAAGCGCTCAATACATGCAGATGCTAACTCAAAAGATGGTTAGTACCTTTGGATTAATACCACTCATCCCTAAAATTGAGTATCCCTTACCTGACTGCGTTGCATTAGCCATACCATGCGACGAATTCATCAGCACCTTCTTTGACTATTTTGAACCTATTAGCACTGTTTTAGATTTAATGAATTTGAAAGCTGATGACCAATAAGCGGAAAAAATCATGAACGATTATAATTATTCAGCCAAATACTCTAATGATTCATCCAGTTGGTCTGTTGCGCGCATTAAAAATGGTCAATCAGAAGTCGTTCATAAAAATCTCCATGTCTACCTGTCTGAAGAAGATGCCATATCCCATCTTGCCAACGGTCAGTATGGTCTGATAAAAGTTGATGATAAAAACTTTCGTCTTATTACTAATCATCATGGCATTAATGTTGTTGTCAAAACAGTTTTCAATCAAATCCTATCAAAAAATACACCTGCTAGCTCCCAACAACTAACCGAAAAACTCAATAAAGCCATTAGAGGACATAATTTAGAAGAAATTGGTCAATTGGTTAAGGACGGCGCGCAACTAACACGTATACCCTCGACGTTAATTGCCGCATGTATTAATGAAGATCAGTTAACCATTTTATCCGTACTTTTCAAGCACGGATTAAAAATCGATCAAAAAGACCCCGTCATTATCAATGCAATTTTAAATGCCGCTCAACATGGGATATGGGAAACGGTGATATTTTGTGTTGAGAATGGCAACATAAATTTAAAAAAACTGCGACTTATCAATGATGATAAAGAAGTCATAGATCTTATCTCAATTGCTTGTTCACAAGTTGACGGTCCAGCCATCGAATTTTGTATCAATCAGGGCCTAACTCCCCTTGCCTCACCTAACAATTTAATTACTTTGATTTTATCCAATCATGAAGCGCCTGATGATTTAAAAAACATGTTGGTATCAATTCTTATCGATCAAGGATCAAAAGTATTAAATTTTGAGCAAGATACTCCCCTACTTTTATTAAAGTCGTTGGATATGCAAAACAATTTTAATAAATTTAATGCTCTATTTTTATTAGAAGTTGCCGCAGAGGAATTTATAGAATTAGATCAAGACGATCAAGAGTCTGCTCGAGAAATATTTAGTGAAATAGCTTTTGACATGATTAAGTACTGCGATATTTCTTTTGTAGAAAATCCTTATCGAGAAATTCTGATCAAACTTATTAATATGGATTTAGATCTCGATGCAGAAAATGATCAAAGGATGACACTGGCTCATATTGCCACTCAAAACGCAGACTTAACTATACTCGATGCTTTAATAAACAAAGGCGTTGATCTCAAAAAAAGAAACATCTTTAATCTTAATTGTTTAGATAGTGCTTTAAAGGGGTTTTCTGTGCCGGTTGTTCAAAGGCTCCTGCAAGAGCCTTTGAACATTAATACGTCCAAATCCACTCATACACCCATTCAACAAGCAATTATAAGCAATAATCAAATCTTTGTTGAATTACTAATCGATAAAGGTGTCGATTTAGACAACGCGCTTCCTCTTGCCATAACATATGGTAACTTACAAATTATTGAGCTGGTAGACCCGTCTTTTTCATTGAATGATTATCTGATAAGCTCAAAAGAAGACGCCATAATTAATCTGTCTAAGCTTTTTATCAATTCCCCTCTACCTATTCTAGTAAAGCATTTGCAGAATTTTGATTCTCAAGAGATAGATAATTACAAAACGGCAATTGTACAGATGATGAATGTGCTTCCATTGATAGCACGATTTAACACAATTAAGTCTGCTGGTGAGATGCAAAGTAATTATGGAATGACCGGCGAATTTACAAAGCAACAAATTGAATATGGTGAGCTGATTAAAAAAGCAGTTTCAGAAGTACCTATTAGCTCAGATCCAATTGACATGATGAAACAATACTCAATAAAACGACAAGATATTGCTAAAAGCCGTTCTGACAAGTATTTTACGCATTATTCTACTATGAGATACTTGACTAACGAACAGTTTTATACTCCGATGGCAAATTTAAAAAATCCTGGCCGCTACTCTGTATTTATACCACTTGTGCAAGAAACTCATGAAAGAGTGGCTATGGGAGAAGCTGATGCTATTGATTTAACATCAAATGACTCGTTCATACTCGGTTATCAGCAAATGTATCGAAAATCAAATGGTGATACTCTCAATCTAACTCAAATTGCAATCACGCCTTTATCTAAAGGTAAAGATGCAGAGTCGTCTGAATGGATGTGGAAACATGCCTCAAATGACGCTGCCAAAGATGGTATGAAAGAATTAAAGCGACTTCATCAAACGCTACTTCATTCAAAAGATGCTCAAGAGCAATATCGCTTAATTGCAGAAATTTACTGGTTGGGTAGTAATCTAACTCTTTTTCAAAGAGGAAGCGCCCAATATGTTCAAATGTATGCAGATAAAATGGCGCAGCATTTTAATTTAGATCCATTAATACCAAAAATTGACTATCCATTAGCAGACTGCGTTGCGTTGACAATTCCGTGTGAAGAATTTATCGAAAACTTCTTTTCTTATTTTGAACCTATAAATGTTGTAAACGAACTATCTAAGTTGGTTAGGAAGTGATTTACAAAGAACTTTTAAAACCATTTTGGACGTGATGATAATCAAAAATTTCTGCTGAACTACTTTGATTGCTCTTAAGTTTTTTCCATATTTGATCAAAACAGACTCTTCGAAATACTACACTGGAATCAAGCGCTTGTTTTAAATTTCTAACTTTTTGTAGTACATCGGGATAGAGTGAAAAAAAGCTCTCATCATGTAGATCTGTACTCTCATACTCCCAATGCACTCCAGACAATATAGTATTGCCACAGCGAACAACAGCAGCAGTTTGATCATTTGGAATTTTATAACCCATTTCTGGAACATCAACATAGCGAGCTAATACCTCTACATTTTTGGCATCCTCGTCAGCGACAAAATAACCACCACCATGTATTAATACATAACCGACTTCTTGAGTTTCTAACCACTGTACTCGAATCGCTTTAGCTCCAAATTCGAAAGCTTTAGTGTCTTTGGCATAATCGATAACATCTAAAGGACAATTATTTGGAATTAATGGGCCAATGCATTTACCGGGAAAGAGGTTCAAAGGCCTTTGTTTGTTGTACACTCGATCATAATCTGTATATTCGATCTGCCGCGCTGCATAATATGCGCCAGCACAACTTCCATAATAACCATCACCTTGTAAAATATCATTTCTGATGACCAGAAGATCTTGTGTTTTTAACACAGTATCCCAATAAGACGTAAGGCCTCCTGGAAAAACGTAAATTTTGCGTTCTTTAGCGATACAGGGTTTTTGAAAGTACTCAATTTTAGATTGACCATCAACTTTGCTGATTAATTTTTTAAGGCCTTGTAGACTATCAACAGCAACACCCATGAATTGAGGGCCGCCAGAAAATAATTTCGCAGTTATTGTCACAAAACACCATGCGTATTTTAGAGATGATCAATCATATCATTATGAACAGCTTTTTACTACCCAAACAAGATTGACTATATCATACCAAGCTGAGAAAATTAGCGGCCTGACAAAGATTTACCAAGACTGCTTTATGAGTACTATTTCTTCAATATCCAACTTAAATAATGACGTTATTTATCCAACGCCAGCTACATCCAATAAAAGTGCACTTACACGCTTATTTCAGATATCTTCACCTCAAATCTCAAATAAATTACACAAGGCTCCATTTCCATCTAATATTCAACTCGACACCATACAGTCAAATTTATTTTTTGAAGCGTTGTGGAACAAAAAAATTTACATAGATCATCAAGTTTCTGAAGACTTTCCTACTTTGAGCTTAAAGCTATCAACATTTGTAACAGATGTATTTCACATCATCAATCAATTCGAGTTAACTAAAAATGCCATATCCTCAGTTTATATTGAGGGTAAGGTGATTAATGATCTCATCTTAAATGATACAGAATCATTAGCCACAATGAACGAAATCTGCGTCACGATGATTACAAAAAATAAAAGAGAGGTTTTCGATAATATTAGACGATTACTACTGGAATACTTTGGCGAGCTATGTACGACGAACTTATTATCAGAAAAATTATCACCTCCCCAAGGCTCAACATTCCACTATGTCAAACAGTTCTTAATCAAAACCAAAGAATCTTTGTTGGCTTGTTACAAATTTAAGTCTAAAGCACCAAATTTTTCACTTAAGTTACAATTTTCGTCTGAAGAAAATTTAACGCAAACGTATCTTACAGATACTTTGAGGATTGAATTACCGTTTCAGTTTTTATACAACCAGTACAACAAACGAAATGTAAATTTTTTTTTCAAAGAATCTGATTCAAAATTTATTGATGAAATCCAAGAAAAAAAAGCGATGCTTTTTCTTAAAGCAGCTTTTCCAATAATTTATGTTGAAGCTTTAGAATTTTTAAATGAGGCTCTTAAAAGATTTGACCCTAATAGGCCAATTTTCCCAAAAGATTGGCAAACTATGGTCATGAAAATTATTGACCAACAAGAATTATGTTTTAGCTGCCTTAAAGATAGAAATTTATCTGATTGTTTGTACTCTATTCAACACTTGCACTTAATAGCCATAGGAACACCATCAAAAAACATTGATTTTTTAGAATATTACTTGAAGATTGCCGCTCAAGGCTTTCAAGATTTTGATGCCCTTATCGAGCATCAGCATCTTTTCCAAGCCCTTGAACATTCATCCTTTAATTTTATCGATATCATGACACGGTTTATCGATGAGCATAGTTTAAGTTCTTCCACATCGTGCTATTTAATAATGAACGTACTTCTTGGCGCTCATTATTTTAACAATAATAAATGGAAATCATGTGTAATAAAAGTCATACCAAAGTTATCAACTTCAGCAACAACGTCGCATTTATTGAAAAAACTCATTAATGACCTACAGAACAATCAAGAGGGTTGTTGGACAATTATTGAATCATTTAAAACCCAAATAGTTTTAGCAGTATTAATCAATAAACAATTAGATGACTCATTGAATATTGAAATTTCTTCTAATCAGCATCACAACCTAATTAAGGTATCTCGTAAACTCACAAAGTTAGCTCTATGGATCAAAATTTGCCCACAAACGATTACGCATTTGTGGACAGATGAAACTATACGACTCATTTTTAAATCATCCCAGTTGGAGATTAAACAAGATTATGGATCTCTTGCTGAAAAGCTATTAAGTCACCTTGTTTTTCTAAAACCAAAAATCGCTTATGAATCACTCTCTCATCCATTACCTATTGCTTTAGAAGTTTTTTTTACAAGAGATGTCAAATCAATTTCTAATTTGTTTTTGCACTGCCATCGTATGAAAAATATAACTCTTTTAAACTGGATTAAAACACAAAAATTTTATCCTTATATCACTAATTACTCAGTTGAAGAATTTAATTATCTTGCGAAGTTATATCTTACACATGCATGCTCAGAAACTAAGCAAATCGCCTTTCTTGTATTGACTCAAGCTAAATTGTCTCATCCACAAAAAGATTTTACTGAATTATGTTTTGAGGCTCTTCTCAAAACCATCTTTAACGAGATGATGAACTCTAATTATTTTAACATTCTTTTTCAGTCTGTTTTTATAATTATTGGTGAATCTTCAAGTTATAAAAAAATTGACAATCCTCAAAAGTTTTTAGAAGAGTTGATTACTCATTCATATCAATGGAAGAATCCCTCTCTTCGTAGGAAGAAGAATCCCTCTCTTCGAAGGAATTGGATAAACTTTATAGTTAGAGTCAATAAGCACTCTGACAATCGCGAATATACACCAATTGAATCAGCTTTTTTATTCGCAAAAGATCACCCGTCTATATCATGGGATATTTGGCACCATCACTTTCCAAAGCTTATCGATGACAATTTCTTGAAATTAATTGAAAAAACATTGGGAAATAAAGAGTGTAATGAGGCTATTG
>JAEMRK010000113.1 GCA_016463375.1 Parachlamydiales bacterium
GCTTTATATTCTTTTGGATTTAACTGATTTCAAATACTAGTCTTTTTAAAATTTGGTAATATGTAATTAACGGATAACAAAGGATTTTTTTGTCTCTTAAAAACAATTTATTCAGAATGACTGTAGATATTTCAGTAGGTGATCATAAACGCTTAAAAGCTTTGGCCGTTCTCCTGTACTTCTTAAATATGATTATTGGCAAATTGGCTATCAAGAAACGTACCTTAACGAGTGCCGTTGTACTTAAACGTTAAGGTAAACGCTTTTAACTATTTTCAAATTCTGAAATTAACTTGGACTATAAGCTATTTGAATTTGTGGCATATAAAAACTTAATCTAGCAGACAATGCGCTTTCATAGCTGATTCCTCTAGATTTTGGATTATCCATAGGGTTGTAATCTGATACTGCACCCGTTCTTGAATCTATTGAAAGACTTTTTCCTTTTAACGAACGATCGCTAACCAAAATATCTTTAGACGCTATTTCCATTGGTAAATCATCGTTTTGCCTCATCAATATTTTTATAGCCTTAATAATTGGTTCTGATTTTCCTTCATAACCGCCTCTTAAATGAAGTTGAATTGGAGAGGTGATTTTTCTCTTAACCAGTTTATTAATATTACTGAGAATCAAACCACATGAATTCCTGACTTCTCCTGAATTCGTAAAATGAACCATAAAAGCTATTTTATTGGTTGAATCAAATCCACCTAAAGCAACGCAAGGCCCACAACCGAATGTAGCAACAATAGGTTTTTTATCTGATGCTGTAGTAAAAGAGGCTTCTGCTAGTAATGTTTCTGCAATTTCTTCTCCATTAAGCTTTTTACCACTTGATACACTAAACATACGGGATGGGGAATTTACTCCATCTAATTTCAGGCTATCTAAAGTATTAAATTTTTCAGAAATCTTTCTAAATCGATTGGAGCTAATAGTTAATAAACGCATTTGTGCGCTTGAGAGTCTCAAAGAACTCCTAAAAAGTAAACTACGAGGTATTGTTATTTTAATAGGTATAGACCCATTGTTTAATCCTCTTATAACCTCAGATTTTACGAACTCTACTGAAGACTTAGTTGGAGTGTACTGAATGAGAGCCGTGCTCACTGAACTTACTGACATAAAAAAACTCTTTTATATTTTGGAAAAATTTTCTTCAGATATTTTATCGGATATTTAACTAATATTAAACAAAATATAAAGAATTATATGTCAAATCCTGAGTCAATGAGAATGCTAATTATTCGAAGCCGCTTTTGTCGAAAATGTGGAGGTTAGTTTTAAGTTAACTCAAGAATTAATGTTCAACTCCCCTATCTATAAACCTCATTAGGTATTGCTATACAAAAATCTAATGTAAAACCTAAAGTTCCCATTTTACCTTTTTTTATATTCTGATTACTTCTGTACAAATTCAACTCTTAGACATAACATTCCCTGACCATAAGCTTCGTAAAAGGTTTTCATGAGTAGTAGCCCCATCAACATTTCATCCATTCCTATTGATATTTTTAAAGAAATCGTAGTCTTATTAGGGCCAAAAGATGCTTTTAGAGCTCCTAGAGTTTGTAAATGCTGGAATCAGATACTTGGAAAAGATGATGTATGGAAACGCATCGCTTTGAAATCAGGTTATCATAATAAATGGGTGATCGATCCAGATGCTAGCTACAAATATAACCTAATTTACGACAGGAGGGCATCCTTCAATATCAAGAATTTGAGATATAATTCAGTTAAGTCAGATGAATTGCTTACAGCTTCTTTTAAGTGCTTAGCTATTTTTAACAGACAAATTGTCGTTTCGATAGAAGAGTTTGCGTTGGGTGGATCGAGTCTTTTAATCCATGATGCTAAATTAAACTATCAACGGAATGTAGACTCCCCTTTTGGGTTTACCCAAATGGTAGCCTACGATAATTCTCTTTTTGCACTGAGTCTAGGTGCCGGCTACGGACCAGTCAGAAAAACTGAAATTTACAAATGGGACGCTAATTTTAAATATAAAAAAGTCAATTTAGCAATTCCTGATTATGCTATATCAAATATTCAGCAACTTATTGTTGATGGCGATTCGATGTATTTTTTAACCAATATCGTTA
>JAEMRK010000014.1 GCA_016463375.1 Parachlamydiales bacterium
AGTTTTCTTAGTTTTAACTCTCTAGCAGAAAATAATTTATAAAAATTTAATTCTTTTTCAGTCTTAAGGATAAATTTTGAAAATAATTTTTTGTAACCATTTGGTTCGTGTCTAATCTTAAGTTCACCTTTTGGGGAATCTGGTGACGCAATAGTATCTTTTTCCATTTTCTTTCCTTGAGATGATTGTGATCATACGTGTGTACTCTAGGCCTTCATTTTAGACTACAATTGAAGTTTTAAGTAAGTATTGAACACGCGTATTAATTTGAATGACTTTCCATTTAAGATATAAGCTTCCAGCCATCATAAATATGATGGCAGCAAGGCATGCAATATCGGTGAAATTATCAGAGTAAAATTCGTTGTATAGGTAAAATAATAAGTAAAGGATACTCAATGAGCTAATAAATGATTTTAAAAATAATACTCTTAAAAGCTTAGTGCCAAAGTTTCTATAACCAAAATAATACTGCAGAGCCGTGCTAATACCTAAAAAAGTTGCGCATGTTAAAGTTGTCCAAAAAAAATTTAATAAATTGACTTCAATCAATACAAAAAACATCCTTAAAAATGAATAAGAAGCTGAAAATGCGAAAAGAAGAGTGCAATTTTGGATAGTGATTAAAATGAACCATGCTAGTCGAATTCTTTTTTCTCGTTGCGTTAAGACATCGGCATTATTTATGTTCTTATCACCAAAATTAACTTCTGAGAAAAAATTTTGGTTAGCTGGATTTAATTTAAGCTTGCCTTGTTCAGGTGTAACAGTATCAGTTTGTGTTTCCATAGTTATTTCTGTTATTTTCCTATAAATAGTTTATCAATAAGGCTTTCAAGTATTAAACCCTCAGTAGTGAGTTGATAGTCATCATCGTATCCGTTAATCTGTTGTTCATCCAAACATAGGTCTCGCACCTTATCTGCTTCTTTATCATCAAATTCTAAGATATAAAAATTTTGATGATCACTCACAAATTTTTGTTGAATTTTGTAATTTTTGTTATTTTTTAAAAATTTAAAAAAAATGTAATTGTACTCATTTTCAGGTAGTTTGATAACTTTCATGTGAAATATTGCTTTTATGTTTTGTAATGTTTAATTTTAAATTAGTTTTGACTTTTCTTGCCACTCTTTAAAAACTTCTAAAATTTTATTTAGTTTTTGAGGATCACCAGCGCCTTCAAAGTTGTTATTTCGAACTAAGCAATAATACCAATCATTATCACCTTTATCTTCTTTAATTTTTTCGAAGGGTAAGCTATCTAGCTCTGTTTCGTTCAGATTTATTTCAACATCCCAACCAGGATTATCGGTATTAGTTATAGTCAGTCCAAATTCGTGCTCCCAGTTACCATCACACTGAGATTGATACCAATTTTGAATCCAATTAATAATATCGATTTTCATTAAACTAACTCCTATTTAGGTATTTCCCATAAATTTGCTGGTCTTAGTTTCCCTGGACAAAAAGAATCATGCACATGTGGGGTGAAAATATCTTTTTTTAATTTTTTATTGAAATGTTCATCACCAATACCATCATATCTTTTTACACTTTGCCAAGAATTAGGGTTCTTGGATTTGTCTGTGGTTTAAATGTTTCATAATGATGTACTTTTCCGGTTTCACCATGTCTTCTGAATATACTGTGTGGGCCTTTAGCCTTACTGCATGGTTTAAAATTTGCAGTTCTAGTGGTTTTTGAAGATAAACTTATAGCTTTTTCAACAACTTTTTCTTCTAAAGATATGAGCCCTTTTTGACCAAAGGATCTTTCAGCGGTTATAAATGATTCTTCAACAATAGTCTTGGTAGTTGAAAGTATTGATGATCGCCCAGCATATATTTCCGATCCTGCATAAGCTCTGGCTAATTTTGCTCCTCTATAAGCTAATGCTCCTCTTGCTACAGTTTTTGCAGTTAACATAGTTGCCCCTCTTGCTAAGCCAGCATCACCTGCTAACATTGTAGCGCCGTCTGCAACTGTTATCATATCGCCAAAAACTTCATTAGCTGTGCGATATTTAACTTCATCCAAAGTGAGAAGATCATTTTCTCTGTTCATGCTATAACCAATGTCAGTGCACAATCGTCTAGTTGCGACACCATAGGATGAGTTCCAGGCTGTTGAACATAAATATGAAGCATCGTTCCAACAATTAGTGGCATAGTTATTAACACGGACTTTAGACCATTAATAAGCATTAGCTGGAGCATTAAACCATTCACCAGCTAATCCCCAAGGATCTATACAAGATAGTGATCTGTTGTGAAGATAGGCGTAGAGGTTATAACCATCGTGATAGCCTTCTGGATCTTGAGTAATCCAACGTCCGAAGTTTGCGCTGTAGTAGCGTCTACCAAAGTAGGTGAGATCTGATTCTTCATCGTAGCGTTTAAAAGAAAATCTCCAAGGATTTTCAAGGGGGCTTAAAGCAACTCTTAGTTGAAATGAGTCGTAGATCTTCTCTTCACCAAACGCTCCATAGCGGTATGTTTCAATACTTTTTCCAGAAGAATCAACTAGAGAAACTATACAGCCGCGATGATCATTTATAGGGTAGTAGACATCTTGATCGAGCTCGATCAAAAGAGTTGCTCCAACTTCACTTTCATGTGAAGTTGAGAGGACTCTTAATTCAACTATTTTTTCATTTTCATCGAAAGAGCCGATCTCTTTAAGTTCGTCGAATAAGAAGTAAAGAGAGGATTGGGTGACCCAAGCCCCTTTCTCATATTTCAAAACGTGTTTAGCAATACGCCTATGAAATGAGTCGTAGGTATACTCAGCTTTTCTTTTGTTGTTAAAATTGATCTCTACAAGTTGGTCTAAAGCGTCATAGACATATTTGGTTGTATTTATGCCATCGAACTCGCCAACAAGGTTTCCACAGTCATCGTAGACAAGTTGAGTATCGCCGACTTGGGTGTATTGGTTTAAAACATTTGTAATGTAGGTCTCATTATTAGATTTTAGGCGGTTGTTAAGAGAGTCATAATTGACGGTATGGCTTGATAAACCGTCTTCATGTGTGAGCTGGTAAAGCTCATCGTAAGCATAATTACAAGACACTGTTCCTATGGCATCTTGCCAATTCAACGACTTTATGTTATGGCAGGAGTCGTATGTAATGCTGTCTTCATTAAAATAGTTAGATTTGATGCTCGTTATTCTATCTAAAGCATCATAGCTTGTTTCAATATCGCCTACAGGCGTTTGTATGTTTTGACATTTACCCGTTGCACTTCGTTTAGTGATATTAAAAAATGATTTTGATCCATCGCTGCGTGTTCTTGTGATGCTTTGCAAATCGATAGGAGAGTAGACGTAGTCTATACTTGATCCATCGTGAAATAATATCGCTGTTGTACGGTTGAGAAGATCGTATGAGAAGAACCGTAATGTTGTTTCGTGACCCATTTTTTCAGAGATGAGTTGATTATTTTCAAATGTCCTAATTGTTGTGATATTTGATTTATAATCGTAGCTCGATAATAGATTGTCATTACAGTCATAGACAAACTCATAATGAATCGCTTCACCTTTAGGGTAAGAAGACGATCTAAGATC
Source organism: Parachlamydiales bacterium (assembly GCA_016463375.1). Classification (GTDB taxonomy): domain Bacteria; phylum Chlamydiota; class Chlamydiia; order Chlamydiales; family JAEMRK01; genus JAEMRK01. Next base: position 3,574 of record JAEMRK010000014.1, read on the forward strand.
TTTTATACGACCCTTTTCATCATACACTCGAATGAGTCTTACGCCATTTGGTTTTATTTTTTTAGCTAAACGTCCGCAATTATCATAAGTGTAAAATGTCGTTTTAGCATTAGATGTGCCATACGCGTTGATTTCTTTTTCTTTACGGCCATTTGGGCCGTATTCAAAACGCACGACGTACGTGCGTATGAATTGTCCATGATCGTAAATATCTTCTTCAACAGCACTTAAATTTAAAGAAGTGTCGTAAGACAGTCTTTGTTTTTTTAATGTGAGATTTAAAGATCTAATCTCAACGCTTATGGCTTTGTCATAAGCGTTGTAGGTTGAAATTGTCTGTAGTCCCAGTGGATCAGTTTCGGTAACGATTTTCGAGATGCCAAGCCCGTCAAATACATACTCAATATTCTTTAAAGACACATTGCCAATAGTGTCTGTCGTTTTTATAATTTCATTGCGTGCATTGTATTCTTTGTAAGTAATAGCAGTTCTATCTGCGTCGAGAAGAGTCGTTGTTTGGATGCAGTTGCCAGAAATGTCGTATTGATAAGTTGTCTTATTATGAATTGTGCCTTGGCTATCTTCTGTACGCTCTTCTAATACTTGGTTAATTGCATTATATACTGTGATTTGTAATTGATAGTCATCCGGACTAGACCATAGTTTTTTTGCATATTGACGACCCATTGGATCATAAAGATAGTCTACATGAGATGTGGGTGTGATTTCAGAAGAGAGTCTTCCTGCGTAATCATAAGTGTATTTTGTTACAATGCCATTGCCATCTGTTTTTGAAAGCAGGTGTAGTGTGTTATAGGTGCAAGATGAGCTATCGAGAATTTCACCAGTTGTGGCTATAAGTTTTGTAGATAAAACACGGTTTAAACAGTCATATGTGTAGTAAGTGGTCGATCCATTTGTATTAGTATCTGTTGCTACAGAACTGTTTGTATTGTAAGTAAACTTTTGGCATGACCCATCTGGATTTGTGATACAAACAGGTTTACCAAGAGCTGTGTAAGTTTTGGTTGTAATATAGCCATTTGTATCTTGAGATGATGTTTCATAACCCAATTCATTATACGTTTTTTTAGTAGTAGGGACTACTCCATTAACAGTTGGGTAATTGGTTTGGATGACTCTTGAAAATGCGTCGTATTCATGAGTTATTTTGTATCCAAAAGGGTCGGTTATAGATGTGCAATTATTAAGGTAGTCATATGTGTATGTCGTTGTCAGTGTTAAATCAGGATAAATTTTATCTTCACGAATCAAACGATTAGAAAAATCATATATCATGGTTATTTTAAAATCAGGACAAGGTCCTGATCTTAAAATCTCATTATGATTCTCATCGTATTCGTGGGTGATAACGCGGTTTAAGGGGTCTATTTCTTTGATAAGACGGCTTTTGTGGTCATATTCCATATAAGATACAGCTGCTAATTCATCATTAGCATCAAATATAGATTCTTTGATGGGCTTTGCACGGTCGTTATAGTCGATTGTTTTACGAATCAACTGCATCTCTTGTCCGGTAGATAGATTCAAACAAGATGTTGTTGTTTGAACGATCTTTCCAAATTGGTTGTACCAATTACGTACAATTTTGCGCTCGGTAACATCTTTAAAATTATTGCGATCAGCAGTTGATCCGTCATCACTCATGTGACACAGAACCTGCCCTGCAATATCATAATCATAAAAATCGCGCGTTACATAAAATAAACCCGATGGATCACGAGTCAATTTATAGACTAGGTGATTGCTATTTATCTGATAGCCAAACTCAGTTGTCACTCCTTTAAAATCTGTTGTAGAGAGTAGTTGATTGAAACCGTTATCAGAATAGGTGTGTTTAGTTGTTAAGGTGTCATTACTATTAATTATAGGTTTGTGATCACGATCAAATTCTACAAAATCCTGGCCATGCCCCGTTAAATTACCAACGATGGTCTCTTCTAAGACATTACCCCTACTATCATAATTCCACAGTCTGCCAATTAATACGCGATCTTGAGAATCCGCTATTGTGCGAGCAACAAGACAGTTTTCAGTCTCATGTCTTCGAGGTCCCCATATTAAGTGCTCTTGATAGATCAGTTGCTTATTGCGATCCATATACTTCACGCCAAGCAACATATCATCAATGTTCATGTGGTATAGCGTAGACTTATTATAAGCGTCGTAAACGTTTGTCCATTTATTGCCTTCATTTTTGTTATATTCGTAATGTGCAACTTCGATGGGTGTGGCATCTGTCCCAACAGGTGCTAATTGTCGTTTGACTCTTCCAGTAGTAATTTTCCTTTTATCTTTATGGTAGTACTCATTCTTTAAGAAGCGATTATTGGGATAATGAATAAATGCGATTCGATCGCATACATCTGGGCTAAAATCGTCAAAGTAGTAGGTGGATAGATCCGTAAAATTATATTTGGGTTTATTGACAGCTGTTTTGTACTGGTATTTAATACTTGGAAGCTCTGGCCTTTCAACGCCTTTTAAATAATTTGCATATTTTGTTTTACATGGATTTGGAACATTATCGTAAATTAATGTGCGACCATCGCTCAGTTCAACTCTATATCCTGTGTCGTAAGGGTTGAAAATATAGTTTGCAAATCCAAGAACTTGACCTTGTGAATTTCTTGTTTCGATACGAGTAACACGGAACTGACCGTCGTAGAAATAGTGTATTGAATTCCCATTCGATTTTTCTACGTGGTCTAAATGAAACTCAGAAGATCGTGTTGCATTTCTTACATAAAAGCGTTTAGAGCCATCTCCAGCTCTTAATTCATAGTTACTAGCCCAATTCTCATCTTTATGCCTGCCAATTGGATGAAGGTAGTTATTTTTATAATTAGTTTGCCCCGATATAAAGCCACTGCTGTTGTTAGTTGTATGGTTATACTCTGTTCCAAAAGGCCTGCCTTGTGCATTACCAAGCCGTTTATACTTAATGCAGCCACCGTGCATTTCGGGAACACTTAAAATTCCATATTTATCTTTATATGCTTCGTGCATGTTGCAATGTGTATTTAACAGCCATTGCCCACCCACGAGCTTAAACGTTTTCATGTTACTGTCATTGAACCGAGATATTGCAATGGGTTCTGGGCATTCTATAACAGCGTCGACTTCATAGGATATGAAGTCGCCACCCGCGATGTTAACGGAGTAGGGCGTAATCATATCAACATGCCCTTCAAGGCTTGAAAGGATGCTACTTGTATCTATTGCTAAAAGAGGAAAAAAAAGAAAATTTAATAAGTAGATGAGTTTGCGAACCATTTTCAATCCGGTGACGTTGAGCAGTGCTGAAAAATGGCGAAATGTTAGAGCGCAATTTTTTTTGTAGCAACTTAAAATTTAGTATAAGTGGCTAAAATAGCCTGAGAGGTATCTGTGGATGAGAAAATAAAAGGCGCTGAGAGATCAGCGCCTTGAAGAAAACAGTTTAAAAATCAGCTCCACTTCAGGTTAGAAGCTGATTGATACTCTGTAACTCGTGTCTCAAAAAAGTTTTTTTCTTTATTTAGATCAATGGTTTCACTCATCCATGGGAATGGGTTGCGTGATCCATAAATAGCGTTTATTCCAATGCGTTCTAATCTTCTGTCAGCGATGTATTGAACGTATTCACGAAACATAGGAGCGCTTAATCCTAATATGCCAGTTGGTAAACAATCGTTAGCATATTGCACTTCAAGCTCAACAGCTTCTTTGATCAAACCGGTGATATGGTTTTGGAAATCTTGTGACCAAAGATCTGGATTTTCTTCTTTAATGCCGTTGATTAAGTCGATACCAAAATTTAAATGAATCGTTTCATCGCGTAAAATGTACTGGAATTGCTCACCAATACCAGTCATTTTATTTTGACGGTGGAAGGAGAGGATCATTACAAAGCCACTGTAGAAAAATAGCCCTTCCATAATGATGTAGTAACCAATCAAATTTTCTAAAAACTTTTGTGCGCCCTCAAAAGTCTCTGTAGTAAAGCCTTCTTTGAGCATATCAGCAGTTAGCTTCATCTCAAAGTCGTCTTTAGCCTGAATTGTTTTAACTTCGTTATACATATTAAAGACTTCACCCTCGTTTAATCCTAAAGATTCAACGATGTAATGAAATGTATGCGTATGTAGCGCTTCTTCAAAAGCTTGGCGTAGTAGGTATTGGCGTGCTTCTGGATTAGTTACATGTTTAAAAACAGCAAGCGTGATGTTGTTGGCCACTAAGCTCTCTGCTGTACTAAAGAATCCAAGGTTGCGCATGATAACGCGACGCTCGTCTTCTGAGAGCTGGTTAGATTTCCAAAGCTCGATGTCTTTACCCATCGGAACTTCTGTTGGCATCCAATGGTTAGCACAGCCATTTAAGTAATGTTCCCATGCCCATTTGTACTTAAGTGGCATCAATTGGTTCACATCAACTGTGTTACAGTTGATTAAACGTTTTTGACTGGTTTTCACGCGCAAGTCTTTTCCCTCTTGCCCAGGAGCTTCATTTTTTGTGCTTTCTGTATCTAACTCATCGAATGTCAACATAACTGGCCTTCCTTTGATGTTTATTTTTTATATTACTGACAGCTTTCGCAATCGCCATCCAAGCTACATGCTTTTGGAGTGGGCAGATTGGTACGATCGATACGAATGTTGCTCGACGCAGACTTGTTTTTCATCCAACGAGGTTGTAAACCGCGTTTGTTGATGTCTGTTGTCGATTTTTCAATCTGCGTAGCACCTTGTGAGCGGCTGTAATATGTTGTCTTAAGGCCCATTGTCCAAGCCAAAATATACATATTATGCAGTTTTTTACCGCTTGGTTGAGAGACATAAAGGTTGAGGGACTGGCCCATATCAATCCATTTTTGTCTTCTACTAGCGCATTCGATTAGCCATTCGGCTTCGATTTCAAAAGCTGTCGGGAAGACGCGTTTGATATCGTCAGGGATGCGCTCAATTTCCATGAGCGAACCATCAAAATATTTGAGGTCGTCAAGCATCTCATCATCCCATATACCCAAACGTTTTAAACGCTCGACTAAATAGGTGTTAGGAACTGTAAATTCCCCAGAGAGGTTAGATTTTACATAAAGGTGTTTATATGTTGGCTCAATCGATTGAGTCACACCAGTAATATTGGCAATTGTAGCTGTAGGTGCAATAGCCATTGTATTACTGTTGCGCATACCGTATTGAGCAATATGAGCTCTGACATCACTCCAATCAAGGCGGGATGATCTGTCCATATCTAAAAACTCTTTACCACGCTGTTTTTCTAAAAGAGCAATAGTGTCGATTGGTAAAATACCACGATCCCATTTCGATCCTTTATAAGAAGAGTATGTGCCTTTTTCTTTAGCAAGTTCTGAAGATGCTAAAATAGCGTAATAAGAGATTAACTCCATGCACTCATCAGCAAATTCAACTGCTTCTTTGCTGGAGTAACTGATATCTTGAATGTAAAGAGCATCTTGGAAACCCATGATTCCCAAACCGATTGGGCGGTGACGCCAGTTGGCGTTACGCGCCTCATCAGTTGGGTAAAAGTTAATGTCGATCACGTTATCCAACATGCGAATCGCAGATCTAACAGTTGATGCTAATAGCTCTTTATTAATACCATTTGGTGTGACGTGCTGTACTAGGTTGACAGATCCTAAGTTACAAACTGCCGTTTCATCTGCTGACGAGTTAAGCAAAATCTCTGTACAGAGATTAGAGCTGTTGACAACGCCGCAATGATCTTGAGGAGAACGGATGTTAGATGGATCTTTAAAAGTGATCCAAGGATGTCCCGTTTCGAATAACATACCAAGCATTTTACGCCAAAGCTGGACAGCTTCAATTTTTTTATAGAGCTTGATTTGACCAGCGTCAACCATAGCTTCATATTCACAGTAGCGTTTTTCAAACGCTTCGCCGTATAAACCATGAAGATCAGGCACATCATCTGGACTAAATAATGTCCACATGCCATTGGCTATAATACGCTTCATGAATAAATCAGGTATCCAGTTAGCTGTATTCATGTCATGAGTACGGCGTCTTTCATCACCTGTGTTTTTTCTAAGCTCTAAGAAATCTTCTATATCTAAGTGCCAGGTTTCTAAGTAAGCACACATCGCGCCTTTGCGTTTTCCACCTTGGTTAACTGCAACGGCTGTGTCGTTTGCAACTTTTAAGAAGGGGATAACACCTTGGCTTCTTCCGTTAGTGCCTTTAATTTTAGCACCTGTTGCTCTGACATTAGACCAGTCGTTACCGATACCGCCAGACCATTTAGACAGTTGCGCATCGTCGGCAATGAGTTTAAAGATATGGTGCAAATCGTCCATAACGGTCGATAAAAAGCATGAACTGAGCTGTGGATGTTTTGTATTGGAGTTAAATAATGTCGGTGTGCTTGAAACATATAAAAAGCGAGACAAGACATTGTAGAATTCTAGAGCTCTTTCATTTTTATTTGTTTCGTTCCAAGCAAGACCCATTGCAACGCGCATCCAGAAAATTTGGGGTGTTTCTAAACGGCGATCATTATCGTGTATGAAGTAGCGATCGTATAGAGTCTGTAGTCCTAAATAGCCAAATTGTAAATCGCGACTTAAATCCATTCCTTTAGCAAGAACATCTAAGTCAAAAAGTTCAGCAGCTTTAGGGTCTAAACGATCGATTGATATGGCATGATGGATATAATCTTTAAAATACTCTTGATGGCGAGCTTCGATATTTTTATCATTAGCTTCAATCCCCATTGTTTCGCGATACACAACGTCGAGTAATAAACGAGCTGCTACAAAAGAATAGGTCGGTTCTTGTTCGATTTTAACACGAGCGGCCATAATATGAGAGACATCAACTTCGTGTTCTTTGATGCCGTCATAGAAATTAGTGATCGATTTTTCCAAAATTTCTTTAGGAGATACAAGTTTGCCAAAACCGCGGCAAGCAAAGTCAATTTTGCTTTTGATCGCTTCTTCTGTCAGCTGAACTGTTGAACCATCTTTATTAGTGATGACGTAATTTCTAGAAGGTGTTTTTTCTTGAATGACTTCGTGCGGAAACAGTTCATCTTTAATTTTAGTCCCAGTGCGTGTCGCACGAGTTAATATGTAATGCTTAGCGATTGGGAAAAACCCTTCTGCCATCAATTGTTTTTCTATCTCATCTTGTATGAAGGATGTCGTTAGTGCAGTTCCTTCCATATTTAATGTTTTGGCAGACTCAACAATTTTATTTGTAAGCAAGTTGACATATTGAATGACATCGTCTGGTGTAATACCTTGTATTTTTAAGCCGTCGCGAAAAGCGCTTTCTAAAGAAGCTGCAATTTTGATGGGGTTAAAACGAACCCATGCTTCGTTACCGACTCTTAAAATACGCATGTTACGTGGAGAATCTTCACGTAGTGCTTTGTGTTGGTCTCGGTAAATGATGTAATCGCGAGCCACATCATGGTGGCCGGCATCCATCAATTTCATTTCAACCATATCTTGAATACTCTCAACTGTAAGGATGTCTCCTTGGCCAGCGCGGCTTAATGCTTCTTTGATAACCAGGTCTGAAACTTGGCAAATGATGTTTGCAATTTCTTGTGATAGGGGAACATCGCGGTCGATTTCTTTGGTATCGCGAAACGCTAATTCAATGACACTGGCAATGCGTTCTTTACGAAAAGGAACCATCATTCCATTTCTTTTCACAACGCTATAAAGTGGAGTTGATGAATCTGTCATTGTTGCAAAGTCGCCTGAGGGAAGAGAATTTTGTGCTTCTCGCAATTGAGAATCGGAAGTTGTTTGTGACATATAGACTTCGCCTCTTCTAGGGTTTATTAAATTATACGCATAAGGACCTTTGATGGCACCTAAATACTACCTGTTGTAGTTTTTGCGCTTCTTAGCCACTATATATAGTTTTAACCGCTTTACTGTCTATTAAAAAACTTTGCTTTTTCCATGCTATTTAAACGCAATGAATTGCATGAAAAAATAGATATCTGGGATAATAAATTTAACGGAAATAAATCTTTAAATTTTAAGCGTTTGAATACTAAATCTTGTTCTAGAATAGCTGTGAATAGACTTTAGTATTATTTTGTAAAAAAATGCGCTTTTGCTAATTCATAATTATTGATTTTGGAACATTATATCGTATGCGAAGAGTCTATTTGATACCAAATATGGTAACGGCACTGGGTTTAGCCTGTGGGTTATTTGTCATTTTTAAGATGAATATGACAGAACCGGGTACTAGTAATTACCATTTAGTTTTTATAGCGGCCGTGCTCATTTTATTAGCTGCATTAGCAGATGTGCTTGATGGAGCAATTGCTCGTTTCATTAGAGCAGAAAGTGAGTTTGGCGTGCAATTTGACTCTTTGTCAGATGGCATAGCTTTTGGTGTAGCGCCAGCTGTTGTTGTGTTAAAAACACTATCGATTCCAAGTGGTACCAAACTTTCATTTTTAGTTACAGGCGCTGCTATGCTATATAGTGTATGTGGTGTATTGCGACTTGTCCGCTTTAATGTTAAAGCGATGGAAGCTAAAGGTAATGAAGTTAAAAAATTAGCTCATAAAAAGCATTTTACAGGACTACCCATTCCTGTCGCCGCCATTTCTGCAGTTTCTGCAAACCTATTTTTAGTATCTGACGATTTCTTACAATTTGGACCAGTCAGCGAAAATATTAGGGGAATTATCATGGCCGTTGTCATGATCATTCTGGGATATTTTATGATTAGTCGTTGGAAATTCCCAAGTGTTAAAGCCTTGCATTTCCGCGTTCGATCATTCTATTTGGTGTTAATTACAGTCTGTATCGCTGTTCTTTTATTATTTGGCGCTCTTTATCATTTTGCCGTTCTCTTTGTATGTATCCCATGGATTTATCTTATTGTAGCTTGGGTACTATCTATAATTAGGATGATTGCGGGTAAGAAATCGAAGACTTTAGAAGATTTTGAACCAGACTCTGATGATGACTGGGAATAATAAGGCTGATTGAAAATCAGCCCTATTAACTCTGAATTAATGACAGCAATCCATAGCTTTTAGCCAATCGCATAAACAGCATGGGTTGATGTTGGGTACTTGGTAGCTTCCTAAAAATGAACTATTCATTGTTAAATAAGCAGCCACAAACTCAACACCATTTTGTTTGTAACGAATTGTTGGTGGATTCACGGCATAAGTATTAAAGGCTGAGAAATTTGAAAAGCATGAGCCATATAGTCCTGAGCTGTTAAAAATGCAGTCATTCTTATAAGTGTTTCCGTAAGTCCAGTCGTTGTTTAAAGATTTAGTGCCAAATCGGCTGCGGGATACTTCACCTAAATATTGGCCATCGTCGCCAACAACGTAAGCTCCATAACTCTTCAATTGATCAAAAAATGCAAACACCTGAGATCTAGATTCGGCGTACTGCTGAAAGGGAACAAGTGTAAAAAAGTCAGCATGCACTGCAGATGTTAAGCTTGATAAAGCGAGTAATGAGGCAAAAAATAGTTTTCGCATAGTTAACCCTTCCTTGTTTAAAGAGTGTTTTAAAATTGTCGTGAGATTATCACAACAATTTCAAAACGAAAAGCGAAATTAAATTAAAAAAATTAATTTACAAAATAATTACAATTAATTTATGAGGATAATTAAGTCTATAATTCAAGGAGTGAACTATGGCTGCTACTCAAAGAGAAAGAGATCGGTTGCATTCTGCAAAGCACGGAGGCTTTTGGATGCGATTGGTAGCTTTTGTCATAGATATGGTCATCATTACAATTCTGACTTACTTATTTATGTTTTTGGTCGAATTTTTAGTTGGTGGCACAGAAGCTATTGTCACATCGCATGACCAGACATTGGCTACGAATCAACCAGTTCCAAGTGATCAGGTTGTTGTAACGACTGATGATTACGTGACAACAGTGCCTGTTTGGCCTTTTGCTTTAGCATCGCAAATCGTATTTATTGCAGTGCCATGGTTATATTACACTCTGTTTGAATCATCAACTCTTCAGGCAACACCTGGTAAACGCGTGTTAAATATGCGTGTAGTTGATGGTAAAAATGATAGATTAACTTTTGCAAGAGCTAATGGTCGTTATTGGGCAAAGATCATTTCTTGGTTAATTTTGACAATCGGTTTCTTAATGATCGGTTGGACAAGACATAAGCAAGGACTTCATGACAAAATGGCTCATACTTACGTTTTAATGAATTCTTAAGAGTTTAATAAAGTCTAAGTAATAATATTAGTATCCCTTCGACCAGAACCTTTTCTCGGCGAAGGGATATTGGTCTATAGTTAGGATTGCCAGAAGTTAAACGTATGACATCGCCCTCATCGTTGTAGCGCATGATGTATGTTTCGGTTTGATTGATGGTGACAATAGTTGTTTCATTGTCAAAAACGGATGCTCTTTTTTCCACAAGCAACAAATCCCCATCCATGAGCTGCTCATCTTTAAAACCATCGCCTTGCACTTTCATGACATGACTGATCTGAGGATGAGTGACTAGGTGGCTAGGCAATGCAATTTTTTCATTACCATGAAGGTACTGTATAGGTTGCCCAGCAGTGATAGTTGCTGTTAATGGTAAAGAAATTTCAGCTTTAGTCTCCTGAGTCGAATTTAAAGAGCGAGCCTGACCTTTTTCTAATTGCACAAGCCCTTTTTTAGACAGGGAGTGAACATGCTTACTCACTGTTGCTAAAGATGATAAATTAAAATGGAGTTGGATTTCTCTGTAGCTTGGACTATACTGATGACGAGAAATAAAATTTTTGATGAACTCTAAAACTTCACGTTGTCTTTTGGTCAATCCTTTTACCATTAAAAAACCTTACATATAAGATGTAGTCTAGGATTAAAACGGTATACCATGTAATGACAACACTCACAACAATGTCAGTAAAATAATGTCCCCCTTGTGCTAATCGCACAAATGCTAAAGCACCGCCGAGAGTTAGAGTCAAAGAGTACCCAGCAATTTTTAAAGGCCTTTTATTCAACCGATTGCCTAAAACAACTAACACAAAAAAACAAAATCCTGCAGCGGTATGACCAGATGGAAAAGACCTGCAGGGCTCTGGTGTCTTTAATGTGAGGGGTAAGTAAAACGGATGAAATGGGGCAAAACCACCAAATTCTTCCGTTTGAACAGGGCGCGGTCTGCGCCATAATCCTTTGAATAAGACATTAATTATCAATAAAGATCCAATCATGATCGTTAATAATATAAAAATGGAGGGTAGACGAAAGCAGTGCCATTTCTCTTTACGGAAGCTGAGTATTAGTAAAACTAATGCGATAAATCCCAATAAAAAAACAGGGATCTGCCCAAATCTGTAAATCATAAATGCATAAGGATGATGGCTAAATGGTCTATGGGATAAAGAATGAGAATTATAAAAGAGATAGGCCACAAATAAATCGATGGCTTTGCCGAACGGTATAAGTAGACCAACAATGCCCATTGGCAAAATCCATTTACAGAAATTGCGCACAGAAATTTTTTTTAACAATTGCACTTTAGATTACCGATATCTTTTCGTTTTTCGCTTGCTTTGCCATATATATAGATCCAATAAATGTGAGCGTTCCGGCGCACAATAACACAGATGTCGCTGATAATTGTGTCAGTAAATAACTACCTAAAAATGGGGCTATACATCCCCGTAAACCTACCATTAAAACGTTAACGCTACTAAAGTTAGAACTCTCATTTTCTTTTGCAAAAAGAGGCCCTGATAAATGCCAGCTTAATTCACTTCCAGCTTGCATAGCTCCATAAATACCATATGCTAAGTAAATATAAGTGATATGCTTAGTGCATAACAATAAAACCAAAGGAAATAAAGTCGCAAGCAATGTCACCCAAGTACTAATGGTAAATAGCGAAAATTTTCCGATTATTTTGGCCCAAGATCTGGACGTTAAAGCAAATCCTATACCTTTACAAGCGGATAGTGCAAAAGCTAATTCGGTGTAGGATAATTGAATATCTTGTACAAAAAATAGAGGAAGAGCAGGCTGCATTAGCATTAATCCGCCACCACCTAATGCAAAACCAATTTGAAAACGCCAAAACTGAGGGTGACGTTTTAAAAGAGCGTATGCATTACCCCAAGGTTTTTTTAATCCTTCGATCAGTGTAAGAGGAGCTATGTTTTTACTATTTTTAGCTACATAGGGCAGTTTCATCTGAAACAAAACACCAAGACAGCTAATGAATGCAGCTATTGGAAATAAGTATCGCCAAAATCCTGGCTCAATATCCATCCAATATCCGAAACCAAAAGGCAATAAAACGCCAAGCAGATAAGATATGGTTTGAGCAGATGATAAAAGATGTTCGCGTTTGTTTTCCGGAAGATGCCTTTTTAAAAGCTCCATCCATGCTGGAATGACACCTCGCGTCATCATCATGTAAAGAGCCGACGCTATAATAATAAACCATGGGCTATCAATCCATGGAAAGAAAAAGAAAGGGGCTCGACCGATTAAGCACGCATAAATAACATTGCCGCGCAGTCTGTCTTCTCTTTGATTGACAAAAGCGCTCCAATAAACAGAAAACAAAGAGACAACAGGCTTTAACGCTATAAATAGCGAAAGCTGCCAAGCCGTAGCATGAAGGTCTTTGTACAGAATAAATGATAAAAGACCGTACAATGCCCAAAAAGGTGCATTAAATAAAGTAGACCATAGATAGGCCCGACTTGTTTTTTTTGTCTGTAATGGGTCCATAACGGCAACAATTATACCCAGTTTTCCTTTAAATTGGATTATTTGTTAACGTGCAAAGTAATAAATATTTAAATAGGTTTTTCATGGAATTAATTTGGATTTGCTCAAGTTTTGCAGTTGTACTTATCGCATTGTTAGTATGGATGTTAAGATCTAATTATGTTTTGCAAGGGCGCAATCAAGCCATTCAAAAAGAAATTTCAGAAGAAATAACAAAACGTAGTGTTGCTGAGGAAAAAGCTCGACGATCATCAGAACTTGAGAATCAAATTGTAAACTTACAATTTGAAAAAGAGACTCTAACGACTAAATTAACTCATATTCAAGTGCGAGCAGAAGAAGAACGCAAAGCAGCTGATGAAAAAATTGAAATCCTTCAGACAGCAGAAAAAAAATGGACTGATTTATTTAAGGCTTTGTCCGCTGAGAGCTTACAACATAACAATCGCTCATTTTTAGAACTGGCGAAAGCGACTTTAGAAAAATTTCAAGAAGGTGCTAAAGGCGATTTAGAAAAAAGGCAACAAGCGATTCATGAAATCATAAAACCAGTTAGAGAGTCTTTAGATAAATTTGATCACAAAGTATGCGAATTAGAAAAAGCCAGAACAGGTGCTTATGAATCCCTCATGCAACAAGTTAAGCACTTAACAGAAGGCCAAACAGGACTTAGACAAGAAACAGCAAATCTTGTTAAAGCATTGCGAGCACCAATTGTGCGTGGTCGCTGGGGTGAGATTCAACTTAAACGCGTTGTTGAACTCGCTGGCATGCTCGATCATTGCGATTTTTATGAGCAAGAAAGTGTAACAACAGAAGATGGGCGTTTAAGACCAGATCTTCTTGTTCGATTACCTGGTAATAAACAAATAGTTGTCGATGCCAAAGCTCCATTGAGTGCTTATTTAGAAGCGATTGAATGCCACGACGAAGATGAGAAAAAATTAAAATTAAAAGACCACGCAAGACAAGTGCGTGCACACATCACAGCATTGAGTAAAAAAAGCTATTGGGATCAATTTCAGCCATCACCAGAGTTCGTAGTTTTATTTCTTCCCGGTGAAACTTTCTTTAGTGCAGCTTTAGAACAAGATCCACAACTCATTGAACTTGGCGTGGAGCAAAAAGTTATATTAGCAACACCTACTACATTAATTGGACTTTTAAGAGCTGTATCTTATGGATGGAGACAAGAATCATTATCCCAAAATGCAAAACATATTAGTGATATGGGTAAAGACCTATACAAAAGACTTACTGATATGACTGATCATTGGGTGCGTATGGGTAAAAATTTGGGACAAGCTGTTCAATGTTACAACAAAGCAGTAGGTTCTTTAGAAACCAGAGTTTTAGTTACAGCTAGAAAATTTAAAGATTTAGTTGCGGTGAGTGAAGACGTTGAAGAAGCATCTCCTATCGAACAAGTGCCAAGAGCTTTACAAGCTTTAGATTTGTTTAATCCAAACCCTGAGGGTTTGGATTAAAATACTTTAAATATTATGACTTTATATAAAGTGTAATTTGATTATTAATTGTCTCGAGCAAATCTGAATCAGAAATTTCACTAAGTACAGCTGTTATGCAATCCCATTTTTTTTCATTGTCCAAAAGGGAGCAATAAATGGCAAAGCATGCAAGCACCTGTTTTTTTTCAAAACTAAACTCTGAAATAATTTTTTTTAAATCGTTCGGTTTATTAAAAAGTACGTTCGAAGCTATTTCTTTATAACCCGATATTAGTTGTATGGTTTTAGGAATGCGTAACGAATTGTTTTTTTTAATTTGTTCTGAAATTTGTTTGCAAATCCATGATTCCTGATGACCTGCTTCAAACAATAGCTTACTGACTTCTACGTTAATATTTTTGTCTTCGAAAGGGAGTATATTAAAGTAATCGAGCGCTTTACTTGCATCGCTCCTTAAAATGTTTGAAAACACTTCTACTGGATTATCAGAAAATTGGGTTGATACTTGAAGGGGAGATATATCCTTACATTTATGAGATTCTTGAGAAGAATCTGAAATCCAACGAAAATCGCGGCCCTTGAAGCTTGATAAAGTTTTTAACTTATTATTTATTTGGTTATGTAATACTTGAATTGTAGGTGGGAGAAAAGAGCCGGGAATTCTCATAAAGTGCCTTTATAAAATTTGTTAAGTAAATCTTTTTTGTGCAAGAGACTGTAATTTGTCATGTTGTTTCAACAACCGATTAGTAATAAGCTGACTCAATTGAATTTTTAAATCTCTATCCTCAATACAATCCGTTAACTCAACAGCGTCCGTGCAGCAGTTTAACTTTAGTTTGATGATTATGTGTAGGCAACAAAGTATATGTTTTATTTGTTGAGGCATCCAACTAAAATATAATTTTGAGTCAGCTGGTAACATATCACTTACTGTTTCTAATGCTATAGAGGAATCTGGCAGCAAGTATGCAGCTTTAACAAAATCTTTTGTTTTTTTTAGAAAAATTAAATCGATAATTTTTTTATAAATCCAATTACGTTCGACATTGGAGCAAAAAAAAAGCTCGGTCATTTTATCTTTAAAAAAAGGGCTGCGAGTTTCTGCTTTTAGGAAGTGTTCAAATGCTAAATTTCTATCAATTTTAAATAGGTTTTGAAGTTCTTCAACCAGTTTTTTTTCAGTTTCGATCGAACATTTACTGAGCTCTAAATAATCTTCTAAAATTAATTCCGAAATAATAGGTATTGGGGTTAACTGCTTTTTTAAATCTGTATAATGCAAGATCGATAGTTGACTATTTGATTGTCCTGAGATCACCTCATTACGCATTTTACCTTAACTTTAATTAATTAATTAATTATGTTTTAAAAAATAGAGGTTTTACATTTGAATTATTTATCCCTGCATAGTAGTATTACTCAGCAGAATTGACCTCATAAAAAGTAATATTCAGCTTTTGGTAAGCGATTAAACCTCTTTTAAGGATGACATGTATGACTTTATTAATAAGTACGTCCCATTTTACACCATTTAAATGAATGGTCAAAGTAAAGGATTTTCAAACTCGAGTGTGAAAATACTATGTAAAGTTAGGTTAACTTTTAATAACAAATTTTTATCGAGAAGAAGATCTAAAATAGGGTCGGTTTGGCCTACAATATTTTCGAATATGGTTTGAAGGCTTTTCCATGATTTGCTATTAGAATGGTTATCACAAGTTTTTTCGCCAATCTTTTTTTCACTGATACGTGATGCCATAAATGTAGTTCAGGGGGAGATTAGAGCAAAGTAATTATATCTAGATTGTTGAAAAATACCAGAGTATTTTGTCTAATTTTCAATTTTGTGTTTGTAGTCTTTGATTTTTTTGGGAAATGTTTTTTCAAATCGGTAATGAATCACTTTTCCATGTTTCCAATCGCACCCAAGATAATACGATTGAACATCCCAAAATGTTCCATAAAAAGTAAAGCTTCCAGGAGAAAATACTGTGCGCTCTTGTGATAAAGTAAAATTAATGATTTTGCTGACCACAACTTCGTAGGGTTTTTCGTTCATGAGGAAATTGGTTATTAATAAAGGATATTCAAGCTCTATTTGATAAATGTTTTGTTCTGGATTAATCTTCCTAAAGTCATTAAGCTTACCCTTTTTTAGAAGGTCGAAAGCATATAAATCTATATGAGTTACGGTTTTTGCAAACTCTTTCCAGACATCATGCCAAGTGCATGGTTTAACGTCTTGCATCTCCACGTCTTGAACGGGAGATAATCGAGATTTTAGTAAATTTAAAATTGTCAGACCTTTATAAAGTTATTTGAAAAAGAATTGATCTCTAAGCCAAGCGCAATTGCTCTATCCATTCTGTTGATACACCAGCTTTAATGCGCGGTTCTTCATTGAGTTGGAAACCAACAGCTCTTTTTGGTGATAAATAAGGCGGCAGACTTTGTAACCATGTTTGCCAAGTAGAAAGTTCTTCTTTTTTATAATGTTGCAACCAGCGCCAACCAAAACGTACGTGTCTTATTTCGTCATTAAGAATAGTTGCCATCAATTCTGATGATTTTATATCTCCGTGCTTTTCAAATGATGCTCCATAAAGAGGAGCAAAATCAAGATTTGCCATTTCTAATGTTAAACTCATTACACTGATATAATGAAGAGGTGACCTAATATAAGGGGTGTGGTTCCAAAAATGGCGATAAAGAGGGTGATCTCCAAAGCTGACACCCATCTCCTTTAATCGATTACAGTAAAGTTTGACATGCTCTTGTTCTTCTTTGAGAGTATGAATTAAACCTTTTCGGAAATTAGTAGGAGCGTTTGGAAACGCAAGTAAAGCGTGTGCCATCATTTCAACTGCCAATAGCTCATGACCTGCAAAGCGATGTAAGCAGATTGCGCGCTTATCAGTGTGACGATGATCACACAAAGGGGGCAGTTTTTCTTTTCTAGTGCGTCTTTGAAAACCAAGACCGGCAGGTCTTACAGGCTCTTTCCAAATAAGTGGGGGACCGGGATTTAAATCAGAAAGCTCCTCTGGGTCGAGGAGCTTTTCTTCAAGAGTGTCTGCAGACAAAATTCTTTGGCACCACTCACGAACTTCCATCTATTTTTTTTAATTCCTTTATTCAACCGAAATGACGTAAAAGGCTGGATAGGCAAAATTATTACTATCGCGTTGGACAGCAATGACTTTAACTTGTTGACCAATTTTGTCTTGTAGGTTGATTTTTGTACTGTAAAGATAAGCCACAGGTGCTTGACCTTGTTTTAAAATAAAATCACCTGGGCGATTCATAACATGACGAGTAAAAGGCTCTAGTATACCAGTTAAAACTTTTGATTCAAGTTCTTGTTCACTGTAAAAGGCATCAATATCTTCGCCATCATGCTCTTTTACCCAAGAAAGATATAAGCTTTTTTCTACCGGTTCCCATACGCGCATTTGATCTGTCATCACAACATATGGACTTTTATCTGCGTCCAAAGCATTGCAATTAGCATCTTCAGTTGCTAATTGTGCACCTTCTGCAAATGACTGTGAATGTTGAAGTTGACGATCGATTTCACCGAGTTTTTCTTGGTAAGCGTAGACTTCATGATCAAACACAGCTTGTTTTGCTGTGAATGCTTCTTGAGCATGCTGCGTTTTATCTTCTAAGTAGGCTATCTTTTTTTGTATGTAAGCTTCGTTTAACATAGCAGCAAGTTCTTGCGATTTTTTGACTTCTTCAGGAAAATCGCTAAAGTCTTTTGCAATTTTTTGAAATTGATCACGAGCTTTTTGAATATCGATTTCTTCAAAAGATTTACGCATTTCAGATTGGCTAAGCAGGCAAGCTTGATTGACAGCTTGTTCCACTTCACTTCGTCGTGTTTCTAATTGAGCAAAAAGTTCAGGCTTACCTGCATTGCTCACGAAATCACTGGCAACAAATAAGCGCACAGTTGAAGGCAGATCAATTTCTAACCATTTAGGTTGAGCAGTACAGATGTTAGCTTTAATTTTATCGCCGGAGTTGAGTTGGCCGACTATTGGAGCATCTAATGAAGGTTCTAAACGGATGTTGACGCGAGATCCTTCAACAACCCCATCTAATACGAATGATCTAAAAACGTATCCTTTGACACCTTTAGGAGGTTGTACCGCATAAAAGTGATTTTGTTCTCCATCAACCACTAATAAATCACCCGCTTGTAGATCGCGAATAACTGGGCTGTCTAAATCGGGGCGTAAACGTAAGCGTACGGATTTGCGTTTAACTTTACCAGTAAACGCTTCAAAAGCAGGCTTGACGATTGCAGCAGATGCAACTTGACCAGCTTCTTGGGCAGCAGTTTTTGTCTGAGCTTCTTCGGCAAATGCCAGTGAATTAACTGTCGTTAATGACAATAGACAAAATAAAGATGTGAGACGCATGAGCTTCCTCTAGAAATCTATGACTAAGGCTAGAGGCCAACATATCGTGGAACTAATTTGAAAACAATAAAATTAATAGGTCCGCAGAATGCGGACCCTTAAAGAAATTTTCTAACTTTTTAAAACAGCATGTATGTGTTCGCAGTTCTTATCACCACATGTACAGCCCACAGGATCACCTAAGTAAACATTGTATTGCTCTTGGGCATCCAATGGATTAGTGACAGTGTAAAGCTTTTCGCCATTTTGCATAATATCCCAAACTTTAAAACGTAAGTCTTCTTCAGTGACTTCATCTTCTTCGTTTGATGCGATTTCATCTTGAGGCAATGTATTATGTATTGCTTTTGCAATTTGACAGTGCAAACAGTTACAGCCATATTCAGGCTTTGGCATATTCATCGCTTCTTCAGGACCAACGATTTTTGCAATAGATGTAATTTTTTCCAGCATATCGGCTGGCATGTCGGGCATATCTTTTTGCTCAGGATTATGTTGAAGAGCGGCACCTAAATTTTCTAAATTGCCAATACCTAATTTAAAGGGGATGCCAGTGGATTGACTACCTTGGGAAACAATTTTTTCTTCAGCACCATTTTCAATGAATTTTAAATGAGCCGCAAAAATAGCTTGAAGGATTTTTTGATCTAAATGGGGTATTTTCACTTTAACATTATCGGCGAGTGTAACGACGAGAAGGTCTGTTCGAGAAATCGGATCCGTTTCAACTTGTAAAGAGCGGATATGATCCCAAGTAGTGGAGATATAGGGAGGAAAGCAAAAAACTTTTTCATTAATTTTAATTTTCATAAACGCGCCTCATTCGTCGTTTAAAACTTATCATTATTATAACAAAGAGAGCTTTTTCAGACAATATCAAATTAGCACTTTGAACAGTCGACTGCTATTTAATGACTTAAGCAGTTAATTGTTAGTGACTAAAACTTAAATTCAAAAATGAGAACTTGTTCTATTCTAAAAATCATTATTTTTGTAATTTCTGATTTTTGGGTGCACTTTTTAAATGGTACCCATCTGTCTAAATAGACCTTTAAAAGAAAATAAGGAGACCGAGTGGCTCGAAAAACATTTGTTATCGACACCAACGTTCTAATTCATGATCCAGAAGCAATGCTCAAATTTCCTGGTAACGACGTCATTTTACCATTGGCGTTACTAGAAGAATTGGATGCAATGAAACGTTTTCATGATGAATTAGGCAAAAATGCCCGAATGGTCATTCGCACATTAGATGCGTTAAAAAGCTTAGGTCAAGGTGATTTACATAGTGGTGTTCATCTAGAAAATGATTCAACAGTTCGTATTCAATTAGAACTTAAGCCAGCCAACGCTGGTAATTTTGGATTTTCGCTTAATATCACAAGTAACAAAATTATTTTGACTGCCTTTTCATTGAAGCAAAAGGGGGAGCAACGCGTTGTCTTGGTGTCTAAAGACTTTGCAGCTCGTGTTAAAGCAGAAGCTTGTGGATTAGAAGCAGAGGATTACGAGAACCAAAAAGTCTCTTTTGAAAATATTTATAGAGGGATGCGTTGGGTTGAAACGAGCAAGCAAGATATCGATCAGTTTTATAAAGATGGTCATATCACACCTAAAGAAAACGATTTTTGTCCTAATGAATATTGCATAATGACATCACCTGAGCACTCATCAGCAGTTGGTAAGTATAATGCTCAAACTGGAAAAATCTCTTCACTACTTAAAGTTAATCAACATATTTGGGGTATTAATCCTCTCAATGTTGAGCAACGCTGTGCAATCGATTTGATACTCAGAGATGATGTTAAACTCGTCACTTTGTTTGGACAAGCAGGAACTGGTAAAACATTACTAGCATTAGCCTGTGGGCTTAGAAAAGTATTTGACGAAGGGATATACAATCGTATTTTAGTCTCTAGACCAATTATCCCACTTGGTAAGGACATCGGTTATTTGCCCGGTATGAAAGAAGAAAAACTCTATCATTGGATGCAACCGATTTATGATAATTTAGAGTTTTTATGCAATTCAACGGGAAGTGAACCGTCAGAAACGCTGCGTTGGGTCATGGATAGTAAAAAAATAGAAATGGAAGCTGTGACCTATATTCGAGGTCGTTCGTTACCAAAAATGTTTTTAATTATTGATGAAGCGCAAAATTTAACACCTCATGAAATGAAAACTATCATTTCAAGAGCTGGTGCGGGTACAAAAGTTGTTTTAACTGGAGATCCAACGCAAATTGATAACCCGTATCTTGATAAAGATTCCAATGGGTTAACCTATACAGTAAGCCGTTTCAAAAATCATAAGATTTTTGGACATATTTATTTAGAGAAGACCGAGCGCTCAGAACTAGCAGCTCTTGCTGCCGAAGTTCTTTAGTAGAGTACTAGCTAGAGAATCGATTTCTTTACCAGATAACGGTTCTTGATCATTAGAAATCCAGACCTGATGTCCAGATGAGTAAATCGTCTGCATCAGGTCTTTAATTTTGTAGACCAAAAAATGAGCATTATTTCTTTCGCAGAACCCCCGAGCAAGAATATTTGGAGTTTTTGATCCTTTAATTTGATTAAGAGCATTTTCAAAATCAGTTTTTACAAATGGCAATTCGTACAATGCTTTAGGCCCACCAATAGCGTTTACTATAGATATTGGATAGTTTCTAGCTAAAATAATGGTCTCTTTATCTTTATTAAAATGCGATTCCACAATTTCTCGCCATTTAGCTGTAGGCTTAAGTATAGGGTAAAATTTGATTGCCATAGATTTTGCTCGTAAATTAGTTTCTATTTTACACCTTATTAGTTTTTAGAACCATATCAGTCATCATTAGATTATTCAACTCTCTAAGCTTTGGAATCCTCGAAAGAAATTAAATTTATTTTCAAAAAATTTATTCATGGCTATGGTTTTGTCTCGTCATTTTGGAGGATCTGTGAAAAATTGGAAAATCAACATATTTATATTTTTTATCGTAAGTATTACATGTTCGTTAAGTGCTGAAAAATTAAGGGCTCTGTATCCCGAAATTGAGCCTAATGAAACTGGATATATAGACGTAGACAGTGGGCACAAAATTTATTGGGAACAATGTGGAAATCCTAAAGGAAAACCGGTCCTATTTTTACACGGCGGTCCCGGTATTGGTACATCACCTTATAATCGCTGTTTTTTTAATCCTGAAAAATATCGTATTATTTTAATGGACCAAAGAGGATGTGGAAAGAGTAAACCTTTTTCAAGTCTTGTCAATAACACGACGTGGCATTTAGTTTCAGATATTGAAACTCTAAGAGCTCATCTAAATATTGAACAATGGGTCGTATTTGGAGGTTCGTGGGGAAGTACATTAGCATTAACATATGCCATTGAACATCCAGATCATGTCCAAGCTCTAATATTAAGAGGGATATTCTTGTGCCGTCCCAAAGAAATTCAATGGTATTATCAAAAAGGAGCTAACAGTTTATATCCCGATCTTTGGGAAAACTATATTAAACCCATCCCTGAGTCTGAAAGAAATGATTTTATCCATGCATTTTACAATCGTTTGACATCTGATGATGCAAAAGTACGCCAAGAAGCTGCTATGGCCTGGTCTGGATGGGAGGGTGGAACATCAAGATTGTATTTTGATCCGAAACTCTATGCATCTTTTACGCAAGATGATGCTGCAGACTCTATTGCTCGCATTGAATGTCATTATTTTGTAAATAATACATTTTTCGATACTGACAATTGGATTATCGAAAACATCGATCGTATCAGGCATATTCCCGGAATCATTGTTCAAGGTCGCTATGATATCCCATGCCCAATGATAAGTGCTTGGGAATTACATTGTGCATGGCCAGAAGCTAATCTAGAAATTATTTCAGATGCTGGCCACTCCGCATTAGAACCTGGAATTATGGATGCTTTAATACGTGCTACAGACTCATTTACAAAGGATTAAAAACGTGCAGATTATTTATTCTATTTTCATATTAGCTTCACTACTCTCTTTATCTTTACTTGATGCAGAACCATTAGCTCTTGTAGATGCATTTGATCCGCTGTTAGATCAAACGTGTTGTGCATTAAGTATGGAAGAAATAAATGATCCATCTATGCAAAATTTATTCGACTCAATGAAATCATTTGCAAAAGGGGAACAATCAGATAAACAAAAGTATGTTCTAGTTGGACTTGCAGCTCCTCAGATTGGAAAGAATATGCGTGTAATTTTAGTTGATGTTGGCGCGGATGGAAAAGGACATGTCTCTGATTTAAGAATTTATATAAATCCAGAGATTATCGAGATGTCAGATGATATGGAGGCATGGTACGAAGCATGCTTTTCTACAGGTAACGTTAAAGGCATTGTTGAAAGACCTAGTCGCGTTACTGTAAAAGCACTAGACCGATATGGCAATTCCATAGAAGAAACTCATACAGGTTATGTAGCACGTATTTTTCAACATGAAATTGATCACTTAAACGGCGTACGTTTTCCTGACCGTATAAATTCTGATGGTCTAATACATATTGTTCAGGCAGAACAAATGGTTGAATATCGCAATTATCAGGGCTGGAGAACCTGGGTTAATACGGCTCCTCAACCTGAATGGAAAGAGCATATTGAGTAATTATTAATCAAATCCCATGCATTGATTCTTTTGCATGGGATTTGCTTTTTTTAAGATTATACTTTGGTAAGTGCATTCAAAGATCACCCGGATTGTTAGACTATCCTTAGACATCCAAAAATTGTTTGCGCATAATTAAATTATGCGCTCAACGTAATTTTGATTAATCAGAATCAATAATTTTCGGATAAACTATTGGAGGGGCAATTTTAAAACTTTCAATCGAGATTAATTCTTTATTGATAAGTTTGTTAAGATTAATTTTTGCTTTACTTTCCAAACTCAATGCATCAATTTTGCAAACAACGTCATCTAAAGTTTCAAGATCAAGTATTTTATTATCCAATAAAGTATTTTTAAAAACGTCACTTGTTTTATCACATATATTTTTTTCAATACTTTGATGGGTATGCTTAAAAATGTTATTAGACTCCTTAAGTTTATATTTAACACAGGCATTCAACTGAATTTTACTGTCTTCGAATTCACCCAAATCTTGAGATTTGATCTCGACACTTTTAAGTCCTAAATAATGTTCAACAGTTTGGCTTAGAATGGGATTTATGCGATAAATCTGTGGTTCTTTAAGAATCTCGTAAGGTTCTCCATTAAAAATATGCATTATTTGATAATTATACCTGACATTTACAAAACCGCATAAAGTATAGCAAGGGCAACAAAAGAGTTTGGATATACGATCTGCTGCTCTTTCGTATGACGATAACTCTCTCAAGCGGATAGGTTCATATGGATTGTTTTGAGCATGGAGTAATGGAACACGATTGGACATTAAGTAACCTTAAAGTAAGTAATTTTAAAAATTCATTTTTATCATAGCAAAAAGCTTTCTACAAGTCTTCTGATGCGCATTTTTCAAAGTTTATAAACTTATTTAAGATCCATGAAAGATCCTGGATGGCTAAGTATGTCTATGGATGCTGTTAGGATAGGTAATATGCGTATAATATTTGCATTTTTTTGTAGCATATGAGTACTATTCTTAATTTAAATTAAGGAAAAAAATGGGAAATGTATCTTCAAGTTATAGTTCAAGCGGCACCATAAATTCTGGTCACTTGTATAGGCCTACTACAGTAGCAAGAGTTGGATTTCATTTAAAAAATGTTATCTTTTCTTGTGGTCCTAATCAAGTCATTAGTGCGATCGCTATTCCAGTGTTGGTTACAAAAAAAATATGTCACTCAAAATTAGTCGGCCGTCTAATTTACAGAGATTTCGATCTTATAAATAATTCGATGGGGAGTAATAATTATAATGGATGTGGAACTTTTAGCTGTTATATTATTAAAGCAGTACCTGTTTTAGGCGAGGATCTGCACATAAAGCTCCACACAGTCGGAACTTAAAAAGAAATATGCATGTTCACAAAATGATTTTAAAGTTGCTTAAGGAAAAATTATGCCGATAGAAGTAGTTTATCGTAGTAAATATGATGACAGATCTTTAGTTCGCTTGCACGTAACAAATTGTGTGAAGTCTTGTGGTCCAAATCAAGTTATTGGCTTGGCTGCATTACCTATCTTGTTCACTAAAGCTGTAGTTGCTCGCGTTAAAAAATCTGAAAGAGAAAAAGATACAAAATATTATTTAGCTCCAAGGCCTTGCTATAGTGCAGAAGCTAGTGCAGAAGCCTGGGTAAATTTTAGTAAAAGAGACGTCTCGAATTGTGATTATAGAATTAAATGTCGTATTGTAAAAATGATACCTTTTGTAGGAGAGGATATTTATTTATCAAAATTAATTCACAGACATAAAGAATTAAGACTGAATAGAGGCTGGGGCTATTCAAGCGCATGATTAACTGATTTATAGTTCAAGCAATTTCTGATGCGCATTTTTCAAAGTTTTATAAACCTATATATGATCTACCTGTTATATAATTAAAGCAGTACCTGTTTTAGGCGAGGATTTGCACATAAAGCTACATAAAGTCGGAACTTAAAAATAAATATGCATGTTTATAAAATGATTTAAGTTATTAAGGGAAAATTATGCCAATAGAAAAAGATTATCGTGGTTATGATTATGACAGACCTTCATTTCGCCTGCACGTGACACATTGTGTAAAGTCTTGTGGTCCAAATCAAGTTATTGGATTGGCTGCATTACCTATCTTATTCACAAAAGCTGTGGTTGCCCGCGTTAAAAAATCTTATAGTGAAAAACCAGAAATGAAATTTAAGAACCTAGCTACAAGGCATGGTTTCAGTGCAGAAGCCTTTGTAAATTTAAATAAAAGAAACGTCTCAAATTGTGACTATAGAATAAAATGTCGTGTTGTAAAAATGATACCTTTAGTTGGAGAAGATATTTATTACTCAAAATTAAGTCACAGACACAAAGAATTAAGAGAGAATAGATGTTGGGACGACAATCCATAACTAGAAATTGGATTGTTTAGGTTTTAGTTCATTCAAAATCAATTCAAGCGTTTGATTAACTGATTTATAGTTCAAGCAATTATTGATCAGTATTGCAAAAGCAATATGATCATAGAATCCTACAATGGCTTTAATGCCTGACATTGTCCCGCCTTTAATTCTCAAATTATTTTCTTTTTGAACTAATGATCTTAAAAAAATTGGAAAATTTTCCGATTTTTTTAAGATAGAAAGCATTTTCACCAGCTGCTTTGTAGTCGTTAAATTTTTTCGTGATAAACCAGAGCCATCTGCCATATTAAATCCGCTCATATCAACACCTTTATCTTTCCAAAAGTTTGTCACAGCTTGAAGACCGGATTTTGTTGATCCTTCTTGATAGACTTCTTGACCTAGTTGTTTTAAAAGATGTTCTGCATAGAGATTAATGCTATTGTGGTTTGTCCAATAAATGATCTCATTAAGAGGAGGGGATTCTGTTGTATTGATTAAATGTCGTTCTGATGAGATTTGAACCTGATCTAATACCTGTATACCGTTTTCATTTAATTGGTGCTTTAAAATGTGGGCTGTATAACTTGCAGGATCGAGAATAGCGCCTTTGATTGAAAATTCTTTAGAATTTAAAGGAATAGTACCGCGCATGAATTGCACAAGATTGTATTCACAACCAAATATCCATGCTTGATCTCCAGAGTTTTCAGGACCAATTTTGATTTCATTTTTATGTATTACATCAAAAAGGGGAGGAACAGTTTTGGATATGATAGCATTTTGTCCAACAGTGGTACTTGGCTTGAAAAATACGTTATAATAGTTTTCGTGAAAGGATAAAGCACAGGCTCCTGCGCCATAATAGTTTCCAAGGTCTTCCCAAAGCCAACTGGATACCGCTAAACTTGATTCCCATAACGTCGCATCACCAATCACAGTGCCAGTTATTTTGTTGATACCAAAATTTTGTATGGATTTCGACCAGAGTTGTAATTGGTTATCCCAAGAAGTAAAGCGATCAGATCCAAGACAAGGATCGCCACCACCTCTGATATATAAGTTACCGTGGAGCGTTTTATCACTATCGATGTAACCGTCATATTCAATAGCTGTTTTAAAGCAGTAATCTGGCCCTAATACTTCAAGTGCTGCTCCAGTCGTCACAACTTTCATGCAAGAGGCTGGAATAAGGCTCAAATCGCTATTTTGATCGATTAAGATTTGATTATTGGTTGTATCGATAGCGTAGACACTAATGATGCCATGATCGACTTTGTAATTATTACTGAACATTGGCGAAACGATCGTAGCAAAAAATAAAATTAAGATTCTTTTCATGACTTTGACTATAGAATCTGATTTTTTGTTGGTAAATGGATAAGTTTACCGGTGACGCGAATTACGAATTGTCAACTAATTCCACATTAATTTCCGGGAAAAAGTTGTCATAATCGATGTTAAAGTCAGGGCAGACTAATCGTGCATTTTTGGCAATTTCAGCTTTAGCTAAAGCTAAGAATTGTTTGATTGTGACTGAAACATCAAGAAATTCGACAGTTTTTAAGACTAAATCACGAACTTTTTTGTGATAGTTTTGGTTGTATATACTTCTATCAAATACGCCGTCTACTTTATGATCACGAAACAAGTCAAGCATCTGAGCCTGACAACCAGTCGTAGTTAATGGTGAATAGACAAAAGAGTGATCAAAATAATCTAAAGCATTTTCGGCTTCTGTCAATACTTCTTGATATTTGATATTCATGTCCTTCTCAAAAAAGCTAACTGTATTTCCATAAGCGCTGAAAACATACTCTATTGGATGCTCAATAACATTTAAATCTCCCCATTTAGAGATGATGGTTTGACGATTAGTTATTATTCCCATGTGGTTTAGAATAGTTTCATCGTAACAATCAGTATAAACGACCAAACCACCAACATGCGGTTTAATAGTTTGTTTATAACCAAATGATCTTAGAGTTTTAACCGTCTGTTTAACCAAATTTCCACTGTAAGAATCGGGTTTCGAATGAAAAATGTTATCGAAAGCCTTTTTTTCATTAAAATTATAAAAAGCAAAATCTATACAAATTGGGTTGCGTCCATTTTCTAAGTATTGGGTGTAATTTTTTTTCTTAGCTACAGTGAAATCATCATTAGTGAGTAAAAAAGATCCCATGTCTTTAACTTGGGGATTATCGACAAAGCATGTCAATTTCCACTCATTAGCAATATCGATTAATGAATTGACTAACTCTAATTCAGTTAAAAAATCATTGGGGATTGAACTTAAAAATTTTTGAGTAATATTTTCGAAGAATGTATTGATTGTATTTTTTTGTTGAGGGGAACAAGTACTGACCGAAATCAATTGGGGAACAATGCCTAAGATGTCTTCAGCATCTTTTTTTGCAAAACGTAATGTTTCATCATTAACTATTAATTTATTAATAATCCAATCAACGAATTGATTAACTGTTTGATTAATTGAATCTAAATATTTGCGAAACGGCCTGATTTTCAAATGAGTTGTGCATATTCTCATGGCTGAGTTTGGTAAAAATTGAACTTTATGGATAAGTTCTTCAAAAGGCTCACCATCTCTACTGGCAGTTTCATAATCTACTTTGGCGAAACCGATCTCATTGTTGCGGTACTCAATCCAATGGATAGGAACATTCCATTTGGTTTCAATATCGTGGACAAACTTTAAAGTTGCTTCATCTTCTTTGCCTGTGTTAGCAAAGCAAACAATAGCATCACTTGGCAAGCTCATCTGGTGAGCCTCTAAAACTTTGTAAAGCATATAAGCAGAGGTTCTGCCACCAGAAAAACTAATGCAAGTAGGCTCATTGATTTCGTATGGATTGCTCATGCTTTTTTCCTAATTGAATTAAAAATTGCACGTTCTTCGGGTGTTGGTGGGCGAGTTGTTTTGGCATCAGCCTTAATCTTCTCAAGCGCAGGGTCAGGCTCATTTGATGGCGCAACAGTGAGCCTCCCAACGTCATAGGGATTT
>JAEMRK010000114.1 GCA_016463375.1 Parachlamydiales bacterium
CTTTAATTTTCTCTTTGATTGATTGCTCGATTGCAGATTTCATAATGTGAACGCCGAAATGTATGAGGATATATCTACTCTAAATTTTTTAGCATAGTAACGAAGCTTGTCAATGTCTGGTTTTAAGTCTCTGTCAGTTTTTAAATAAGCTTGCAACGCCTTTAAGGCTGTTTCTTTATCAAGATACCTGAAAGAATCTACAATAGTTCGTTCTTGGTCAAAAATTTTAAGCTTTTGACCCCCGATTTTTATAATTGTCTGACCAAAAGAAATGTTACGCATACGGACGATGTGCGCATTTTTTCTAACTGGTGAAGTCGTAGTATGGGGGACAGCTATCCAAAACTCCCTCATAATTTCGTCTGTCAAACCATAATAGCATAACGCTGAGATGAGACATATGACACCATTTGAAATACTCAAAGCAGCAAGTGTTAGATCTTCCCATTCAAAATTATTATCAAAATCAACATTCTTGACTCTATAAATACCCCTACTAACTCGTTCGATAAGATCCTTTGAACAAAAATAAGCAAGCATTCTTGAGGGAATTCCTGCTTTTCTACCCTCTGCAGAGGAAAAAACGGGCTTTTTGGATAGTGCCCGAAATGAAATATTATATTTGGATCTATTCATAATCAAATTGTAACATAGACACCCATTTAATTCAAGCGGGTGTCTGTATTACAATTAAAAGTTGTAAATAATTAAAAACCAAGTACTTAATTTAGATATTTTATCTTAATAGTGCTTATTAACATCTAGCCTAATCTGTCCTTTAGGATAGCTTGAACTTCCAAACGGATAAGCTATTGCTTAGTATTGACACAAAGTAATTCTGTTTTTGATCACTAATTATCAGATTCTGAGATTTTAAATATAACTCCAGCTAGAACGACGATAGTCGCTATAAGAAGTGAGTACTTCAAATATCTTGTGACAGGTCCAATCCTGGGTAGCATTGGTGGCTTACCAGCTAAATCATAAAGAGTAACTTCATTATCATCACCTTGATGTATAAGAATTTGAGTTCCTTTAACAGCCATTTTTTTTATAGGGCAGTTGCTAGTGACAATTTTATAGTTTTTGCCGTTAGGCTCCCAAATACGCAAGGCACAGTCTTGGCTAGCAGATACTAGATGGTCACCCATGGTAGCTAGATTTGTAATTTCTTTAGTATGACCTATAAAAACCTTTGTTAATAGCACCTCTGAATCATAAAATCTAATAGACCCATTACTACTGGTGACGACTAGTTTATTTTGCCATGTTGATAAAGAAGTGACGTCGTGCTTATTAAAATTGATTTGATGCTTCAAATTTAAATCGTGGTCATAAAATTCTAACAACTTAAATCTCATGCCAACCACAACATATTCACCATAAAGCGCCAAACAAGATTCAGTGAACCTATCTTTTACAAGTGTTCTTTCGGTTCTATATTTATCTTTAAAACAGACACGCACAGCGTTATTGAGTCTGACAACTAGGCCAGTGTCAAAAACTATAAAATCATCAATGGGAGTTGTAAAATCTGAAACTAATGAAAGTTTATGATTATGTACTTTGAATATTTTCGAACTGATGGATACAAAGCTTTCATTGTTATAGGTAACGGCTTTTTGGATTTTTATATCTCGAGGATATTTTAATTTTTTAAAACTCAAAGAATTATCAATATAATTAGTGTACAAGTGACTAGTGTAAGAGTAGCGTGAATTCAAAAAGCAAAAACCATTATCCCCACGTCTCTTCTCAAAAAATTGTGTTACGAAATCGTTATTGCAAGTGCCCAAAAAATTGCACTGAATTTCACTCTTATTCTCAGTCGATAAAGGCTTTTCAAAGGGGCTTAGCTTTTTTGCATAAGGAATGTTAGGGAAAATATTACTTTTGATCTTAGCTTCACGTGCACATGCTTTGTATGGATGATTAACTGTTAGGTTATCTTTATAAAATAACGGATGTCTAACAAGGTAATCACTCCAATTATATGAATTGATTTTAACCGATCTCCATACCTTGCTAACATAGGTGGCATTAACCACATCTACAATATCC
>JAEMRK010000115.1 GCA_016463375.1 Parachlamydiales bacterium
CAACCAATGTGATATCGTCGTGTTGTTTTGTACCAGCACTAAATTCTTGCACATCTTGAATAATTGCATCGATAAGTGCACTCGGCATTAAATCATGTCGGTCTTGAACAAACTTTATCAGTCTGTCAAGACCGTACTGTTCATTTTGATGGTTTATGGCTTCAGTGACACCGTCAGTATACAATAATAATAAATCATTTGATTGTAATTGATAATGGTTTTCTTTTAAATTTTTAAGCTCTGATATACCTAGAACTGTTGGATCACTAAGGAGTTGATCAACTATTCCATTTGAATGGATTAGTAAACTTGGTGGATGCCCGCAGCTGCAAGAGGATATTATTTTAGTATCGGGATTATATAAAAATGCTTGTGCTGTGACAAACATTGAAGATGCTTCAGAATCAAACATGAATAAGTTGTTTGATTTGCTTATGATTTCAGTCACTTGATCAAATTCTGATGCAAAGCTGCGCAGCATACTCCGTAATGCTATAGAATATAAGCAAGCTGATATTCCTTTATCGGCAGCATCGGCTATACAAATAAACAACTGGTTAGTTTGAGGTTTCACAAATACATCGTAAAAATCTCCGCCAACTTCTAAAGCAGGCAAGGCTTTTGCTGAAATTGTTACAGATGGAAAATGAGGCATTTCTTGGGGTAAAATACTTAATTGGATTGAACGACCCAAATCTAGTTGTTGTGACAATAGTTCTCTTTTGAGTTGTTCATTTTTTGCAATTTCCATGTTGCTCAAAAGGGCAGTAATCATATGATTAAAGCCAGAACCTATTTTGTTGATCTCATAACCCATAGGATCATCTACATACCTTGCTTGCAAAGATCCATCTGAAATCTTTTCCATAGTGTCATTGAGATTCCTCAATGGTTTTGCCATGCGTCTAGACACTAAAATAGCTATTAAAATAGTTGCAATAACCATGCTCAAACTTAACACGACTAATAAAACTATAAGGTGAATTCTTCTTCCGATTAGACTAGCTTCTGATATTCCAACTAATACAGAAAAATCAGTGCCTTCGGCTTTGCTCAGGTATCCTATGTATGTAATATTATTGA
This sequence comes from Parachlamydiales bacterium, assembly GCA_016463375.1. Lineage (GTDB taxonomy): Bacteria > Chlamydiota > Chlamydiia > Chlamydiales > JAEMRK01 > JAEMRK01. The sequence goes on from JAEMRK010000115.1 coordinate 1,084, forward strand.
GTGTCCACGACTGAACACCGTATTTAGGATAGGCATCCTTTAAAACAACTACATTAGTTTCAGGAGTTGTTCTGCTTGACTCGACAACCTTTTTGAAGTTTAGCTCTGGTAGCGTACTTACAAATATGGTGTTGAAATAATCCAATATCGAAACTTGATAGGGTAGTGTATTGAAATGTTCCATTAAGGATTTTGCAATCTGCTCTAGACTGATTCTTAAACCCATCATACCCACAACTTTACCAGTACCGTCTTTTACCAGTTCCATTACATAAAGGCTTTGATCGTCTGTTTTGGGTCCATAATATACAAAGTTTAATGCTCTATATTCTTTAACTTTTTCAACATATGGGTTATCTGATAAATCTTTACCAATCATTGTATTATCAGACGATGCTGTGCAGATATATTTTTGCTCTTCATTTAAGTAAAGGAAGTAAACTGCTTGATACTTCGATTGTGATGAGATTGTGCTCATCTTGCGACTCATAACTTCATCGGGTTTGCTAGGTGGTGCATTTGGAATATCAAGAGCAATTTCAATAGCTCTCAATGCGTTGTAATTATCTATAGACAGTTGAGACAGCAAAAAGGATGTATCTTCAGCATTTCTTTGCAAAGATTGGAAGCTGTCTTTTTTGATCGTATTAAGACTATATTCCAATAAAAAAGCACAAAATATTGTCAGGGGTAAAATGACAATAATTAAACTGGCCAAGAAAATGCGAAAAACTAATGAGCGCTTAAACATATGATTATCCATCTATTTAATTACTATTTAGCATTCAAATTAATTTTAAGCACTCTTGTTTTCTTGTAATATCTTAAAATATTAAAAATAAGCACTTTAAGAAAATTTAATTTAATTACATTTAAGTTGCCAAAATCATCCTATATGATAACTAACCAATATAAATACCCAATAATTTTTTAAAAAAACTTTTATCAAAACTGTTAGTTAATTTTCAAT
>JAEMRK010000015.1:0-13914 GCA_016463375.1 Parachlamydiales bacterium
TTTAACTATGACATAATTGTATTTTCATGGCGTTCAATCGGATTTAAAGCAGAAGATAAAGTGAGATTATAAATCTTTAAATCTATTTCAAGTTTATCATTGAGATGATTAATCATATACTCGGTTGATTTATCTACTTGCTTAACTTGGTCTTCAATTCTGTATAAATCAAGTAATCTAGATCTGACTTTTTTAATTTTTTCGAATGTTATATTTAGTACTGTCAAATGCTTTTGATCGATATTCGATTGTTTTAAGTTAGAATGTTGCAATTGAGTTTTGTAAAACTTTTCTTCTATTATTAAATAATTGTTATTGATCTGGCACATTTTTTTCCTAATTTTAAGACAACTTTTATACATGATTTTAAAAATTAGGAAAATCAAAGTTTTAGCATTCATTAAATTGCTAAAGATGTTCGAAGTATTCCTTTAGCAAAAAAAAGCTTTTCATTATACCTTGAATCTTTTTCTGAAAAACTCAAAGGTTGTTAATGTCAAATCCAACTGTTCACATTACTGATAATAATTCCATTACTATTCCAGTAGGACAGTCATCACCATTAGCTTACAGGGATCTTCAGGGACGCCGTGTTGTTGAAACAAATTGCATGAAATTAAAAAAGGGCCTCCAATTTGGATACGATGCAGCTTTGATGTTAGAGTTAAGTTTAACTTTGGTAAAAATTATTACCACAAGATCTGTTCGCAGCCAAGTTTTGTTTAGTGCAATTGAAATGACATTAGTTAGTGTTTTAGCAGATAGAGTCACTGCTGGAAAATCCATTATAATGTGTAAAAAAGATGATTGTCCTAATGTGATCGATAAAAGAGTAGATGATTTGTTTAATCTACTTTTTGTTTCAATTACCATTGCAGGTATTGCCATGGAAACACTAGTAGGAGAAGAGAGTAATCTTATTGGACTGACTAGCTTAGCCATATCTTTAATGTCATCTATAGCACTTTTTGAGAGAAATTTTTTAAGAGAATAAATGAGAGCCTTAAAAAAGGCTCTAAGTAAGCTCTTAGTCTATCTTAAAAAAATTGGATTAAGTATCTTACCGATTTTTCAAGGAGTACTCATGGCCAACTTCGTAACTATCGATTTGGAGACAACACCGCTTATAAAACCACCTTCTACAGAAAATACCCATTCTCATTGGCGGGGTCGCCAAATGTGTATTGATTCAAAAGGTATTCTTAAAGTCGGCCTTGGCGCTGCTTTTGATTTATCCCTTGTTTTTATGTTTTGCTTAGGAATAGCTGCAATTGCACTCAATCCTCAATCTGATGAAACTAAGGTATTAGGTTCTGCTATTTCGGCAAATGCAGCAGGAATAATTGCAGATCGCTCTAAAGCTAAAACGACCATTTTTAATGTGTTAAGACAGGCTAATTCTGAGGTTTTAAGTAAAAAAGTTGATCTGATATTTAATTTATATATTTTATCTGGATTACTTATGGGAGTTGGACTATTTGGCTATGGAACTTTTTCCTCACAATTGTCTCACGATGCGATGCCAGTAATGGGTATGACAATGGCTATATTCTCGGCTGCGTCTTTAATAGAACGAAATTGTTTCAGAAACACTAACTGAGTAAGGATATCATATGACACATTCGTTAATTTTGGGTGATGTAGAATCTAGTCCATCAATTGATTTAGAAGCACAACATTATTCTGAAGAATCGTTAACTCCTAGAGACTGGCGAGGTCGTCAAGTACTTAATATGCCCGTTAGCGCTCGAACTTGTGACATGAACAAAATTGGTCCAAGCGTTGGTTATGACGCTATACTGATGCTTTCATTTGCTGTAGGGATGACCATTCTTTTAGCAAATTTAGATAATGGTCACAATGAAACTATTGGAGGCTATCTTGCATTTAATAGCGCCTGCATGATCGCAGATCGATCAGGTTCAAATACTTCACTATTGTGTGGCTTAAAAGTTATTGAAAACCGTCCTGTTAATGAAAAATTAAATCGTATTTTTAATACATGCTTTATTGCAAGCATGTTTGTAGGAGCGGCCATTTTTACATATGGAACGATGTTACCAGAAGATCGGCAAGCTCTCGATGTTTTCACAGGAATGAGCATTGCTATGCAATCCTATGTCGCGTTTATTGAACGAAACTATTTTAGACAATAAATTTGGTGATAATGACTATTCCTGATCCTATTAAACATCCACATTTTGTTTCCTCAAATGTTATAGGTAATGAAACGGATTCGATTAAATCTAAAAAAGTTGAGCAAGTTCAAAACCGATTAGATGAAGATTTCAACGGTTTGACAAAGCCTGGCTGTAATGTTGCGATTATTGAACACGACACTAATGGGTCAAAGCCTTTTTTGTTTTCTTGTGGATATTCAAATGTAGTGACTGGACAGAGGATGTCGTCTTCGACGCCTCAACCTTTAGGGTCTTTGTCTAAGCATATGACATCTTTAGTCATTTACGAACTAATGAAAAAGGGTTTTATAAATTTAAACGATTCAATTTACAAATATTTGCCAGATTTTCCTAAAAGAACATTTGATGGTAAAGTTGTTGAAATAACAATCGACAACTTGCTGCAAATGCGAAGTGGATTACCCAATCCCTTTCCATTAGTGCCAAATGTTTTAGGTCTAAATGATTCTACAATGTCTCAAGCTGACAAAATGAAATTTATAGAAAAAGAAACTGAATTAAATTTTTTTCCAGATAAAAAAGAATTTTACACTAATAATAATCACTTTATTTTAGCAACCATTGCCAATCTAATTTGCCAAAGAGAATTCAGTGAAAGTTTTACAGAGTTTGCAAATAAAACATTGTTTGCCAGAACCTCTGCAAGTTTTTCTGATCCATTGAAATCAATGGACCAGCAAAGTTATTTTAAAGATCTACCTGCTGGATATTGGGGATTGGATCAAGGTCACCTTCAACAAGATGAAAATGGTCACATTAAAGAAAAACCAGCAATGAATACTCAAGTAGGGCCCTGTGGTGTCATTGCTTCGTTGAATGACATGGTAGAGTGGGATAAAAAAATCCAAAATTTTAAAAATGTAGGTTTCTTCGAAAAATCAGTAGATGCTGACTTCAATTATGCTCGAGGCTTTTATAAGACTTTAACCAAAAATGGTTTTGAAGTCATGGAGCATGGTGGAAATATTGATGGATTTTCAACTGAGTATTGTCAATTTGAAAAGGATGGTAAAACTCTTTCTGTAGTTATTTTAGCTAATGTGGGAGGACAGGGCTTTAAAGGACTTGCCCATGAGCTTGCAAGCCTATGGCTCGATCAAGACATCGAGTTACCACCGCTTCCGTTTGACGATGGGCCTCCTGATTTACCACCTGCTGATCTGTTGAAAAATGTTAAGCGCTTTGAAGGGGAGTATTATTGTGAATGGTCTCAAAAAACATTTGTCTTAAGAGAAAGTAAAGATAAAAATGTCCTCGAGTTTTTTCTTAAAGACGATGATACATACCCAAAATTTCTGTTTATCAATATGAGGGGAGGCTTTTTGGATATTTTTGATGGGCCTCCGCTTAAAATTGAGTTTAATGAAGATGGTACTCGATTTGATCTTACCTTTGCAGAGGAGTTCACAAATCAAGCATACAAATTTAAGAAAACATTTTAAATTTTAGAGTATTTATTGCTGTGATAAATAGTATTTTTAATTTAACTTATTCATAATATTAGTTAATGGTATAACTTTACCTTAATAATTAAGGTAAAGTAATGTCTACCATTAGTTCATATTCTCAAAAAGTTGTAATAGCGGGTGCTGGTCCAGTTGGGTTGGCGCTGGCCTGCACTTTAAAATCTCAGAATAAATACTCAGATATTACAGTCTATGACAAAAGGCCTGACCCATATTTAGAATTCGATGCTAATAAGCACCGTACGCACGGATTGAGAATTTCAAGAGATGCTATTTCTTTTTTTAATAAAATTTTAAAAAAAGAAATAAAACATAATCCTAATATTAATGTAAGTGGAGCTAAAGATTTACAAAAGCAATTTTCTGGATGGAAAGGACGTTTTGTAAGAACTCATCAGATTCAATCGGCACTCTCTGAAAAAGCCAAAAAGTTAGGCGTCAAAGTTTTATACAATTGCGGTATATCCGCTCAAGATCTTGAAAGTTTAAAAAATCACGATCTTGAATCTTTGAATCAAGTTCAAAAAGATTTAAAAGAAGCTCAAGTGATTATTGGTTGCGATGGATCTCATAGTCCTGTTAGGGATACGCTTCTAAAAGAAAAATTAAGCGATGTTAAGATGATGCAACATCTTTTAGAGCTGAAATTTAACACTCACGTCAATGTCAGGCAAAGATCTTCTAAAACGGCATCAATTCATAATGCAGAATGCGAAGAAGTTGATTTTGAATCAATTGGTCAAGCGGGAGAAGATGGATTAAAGCCAGGGACTTTACATTTAGTCATTGACGAAGCAACTTTCAACGCTTTACGTCCCAAAAAAACGAGTATTAAAACAGGTGATAGTGAGACTGAGAGTATTAAAAAAGGGGATTCTGCACATCCATGGAATCTTGCAGAGCTCAAATTAGCTGCTCAAACCGATCGACGAATTGAAAAAGTTTATAAGACTTTAATGCATTATGTTGCAAGTTTACATAAGCGCCGTGGAGATTGCATTAATGAGCGTATTTCAACACTGCCTTTAGAAATATATCGCGCTGAAAACGTCTGCAATGTAGTTAACGGAAAAGTGGTAGCAATTTGTGGAGATGCAAGTAGTGGCTTGATTTACGAACGTGGATTCAACAAAGGTATTAAGGAAGCAGGTTTGTGTGCATTAGCAGTCAGTGATTTTTTTAAGTCGCAAGCTGATCTGACACAAAAACTATCAACACTGCCACAGTCGTTTAAACGATACAATCAGCAATCTAAAGACCTATTTGTATCAGAAAGGCGATGGATCACTTTTAAAATTACGCTCATAAAAATTTATAAGACTTTTTTGTACTATATCGGTACTCCTTATGCAATGTTTAGAAGAAATATTCTGAATAAATTACGAACTAAACTTTTCAAAATACTACCACCAGCTTGTTAGAATATCTTTAAAGGATAAATCGTTTTTTTGATAGCATCACAATAATGATACCCTATCTTAAGGACACTTAACAGTGCATCACATCCTCATCATATTATCTTGCGTAATGCTACCTTGTCTTTTTTTAAATTGTCTTGCTGATGATGGGTACCGTCAGACATGGACATTTAAGAATAGAAAAGATGATATCATTGTGTGGCTAAAAGAGCATGACATGCCGGTCGATCTTTTTTACCAAACTCTCAAAAACAACAAAATTCAAGTTGTTTTTGATGAAGAAATCCTACCGATTCATCAAGGATCACTGCCTGACAGACTACATACTAGTGTTGGTCAGGATCAATTAATTTGGGAAGATGCGTATACAAGTATTTATGTACCCGCTCATCCGCGTGTTATGCATCACCTCTATATTATATTGAAAAAAGATAAACAGTCGTTTCTTGACGTGACAGAAGAAGAAATTGGCCATGTGCATGATACATTACTGAAAGTGATTGCGACTTTGAATCAGCGATTTGGTATCTATGACTACATGTTAGCTTTTTCTAATCTACCACAATTGGGTCATAGTCAAAACCATTTTACACTTGAAATAATCCCATCGAAAACTAATCGAGGGCTTGATTTGATGGATAAGGTCTGGAGAAATAACTATGTTCTTATGCGAAATTTTGCCCCTTTTTCAGAAGATCCGCTATCAAAAGATGAAATCAAACAAATGACAAAACATTGGACAGAGGCTTTGTACAATTCTGTAGATCTTGTTTTTAATGAACCTGCACTACCGGTGAATGCTCTAGATTTTAATCATCAATCGATGACGTATGAGTTGATTGAAGAGTTTTACAAATTCTTACAATTTGAGGGATTGACAATAGAAAGAGAAATATACACACAAGATTTAGACGACGCTATTACAGACGAAGAGGTTAAAGCTATCAATACAAAATGTATTTTTTGTAATCCAGTAGCGATTGAAAAAGAGAGCATTGATTTTCAACAAGTCAGAGCTTTTTATAACATCAGGCCATTTATAAAAAATGCCCATTTCTTAGTGACTCCAAAGGAACATTGCAGCTATTTTACGGATATTCCAAGAAGCGTTTTTTTGGAAATGTGTGGCACTGCAAAACAACTGACAACAGCAATGGGCTATCATTTCAATAGGCAGGATGTCAAAATGTACATTCAACAAGGATTTAACGCTGGTCAAACAGTATTTCACACGCATTTACATGTATTACTGACGCCCGATCCTGTACGCCATTTATTATTCTGTTTAAGTTACAAATTCTTCCCTTGTGCAACTAAGAAAGAATTTATAGATGTTAAAGAATGGATTAGTTCACATTTGGACTAAAATATTATTTCAATGGGTTTTCCTTGATCTTTTCTACTAAGCCAAGCTTATCCATTAATTGCAGCAACATGGCAGAATCTATAGTCCTATAACCTTCTAAAAATAAAACGACATCATTAACTTCATTTTGAAGGAAACAGTCTTTAATTTTCCCATTAATCACTAATTTATCGAAATAGTTACGATACGTTCCAATATGGTTTAAACAAGTTCTTAATAATCGGTCCTGACCAAAATCAGTTTTAAAGAATTTAATTCTATCTATTGCTTGTTCGCTAAATTCTCCTAAACCTCGATCAAATAATTCTACAGCATTTAACACAATTGTTAAATTAGTAAATTTTATTGCCGAGTATCTTAGATGGTTTTTGAAATCATTAATGCTCATAAAGGATTGAGCATTCGGATTAATTTCTTTTTCTATTTTCTGAAATTCTATTAAATTGTTGATGAAAATGTATTCATAGTATGTTGGACTTTGACCAGTAAGATTGGATTTAATGCCGTATCCTAGTTGATTTGCAGCTTGAAAGGCATTTGATTTTAATAATGCGTCATTTTCTGTCTTTAGCAATAACTTGATTACTGACCAATGTACATTTTTATACATCCTCATGTTGATAAAAGCGGATTCAAGGGGAGTTGTATTGGTGTGTGAATTTTTCATGTTCCAATCTTTTACATTTTCAATCAAAGCACTCAGTATATGAATATTGGGCTCTACATCTTCTTTTAAATTTTCGATGAAAAAGTGGACAATGGTTTGTCCTTCTACAAATAAAGGATTTTCACATTGTTTTTTTAGCTCTATAAGCTTCAAAACAGATGGTAGATCATCATTTTTTACCGCATATTCTAATGGGGTATAGTCTTGGTAATTTTCTTCGATGCGTATATCAAATATACGCATTTCAAGTTGATCAATTACGGAAGAAAGATTTTCAGGTGTTATTTTTAAAATTGAATTTTGTATTGGATTATGGTGATTAAACTGTGAGTCTAAATGAATTCTGCACATAGGTATTCTCTTAGTGTATTAGGTGATGTAATATTGATTTTAAGTGACTACTAAATGTTTAAGCTATTTTGATGGAATTAAAAAATAATTTTTCTGGGGCTCGATTTGCGGAGTTCTTTTTTATTAGTCCCCATTTTTTTAAACTACTGATTAACACAATAGAAAGTTCAGTTTTTTGTTGGCTTAAAAAATCAATGATTTCATTCAAAATTTCGGTATTAAAACACTTCTTAAATTCACCAGTTTTAACTAAAGATTGAAAATGCCATCGTTGCATAAAAAAAACTACTGCGAAATTTTCAACTAATTCTGCCTGCGTCCTTGCGTAAATAAATTTTAAATGTCCTGTAGGATTAGTTATTTCCTCAGGTTTTCTTTCGGGAAATTTTTTATATTCGCGAATTACCTTTATTAACTCGAAAATATGACTATAAATTTGACGAGAATGTATCCTGTATTCATCGATTTCCAAGAAAGACAAATCTTTAGATTTAAAAAACTCTTCAAAATCTTTAAAATAACACAAATTATTTAAAAAACGGGTCTCTCTTTTTGCTTGTTCAAGTTGTGGCAGTGTAAAGTCATCATCATGGCCTAATCGATTAACTACTTGAAAAGCGTTAGATTTTGTAGACGTGCCATTACTCATTTCTGCCACAATTAATAGTTTTATAACGTTCCAATGAACTTTTGAATACATTCTCATTATTACAAAAGCTTCCTCTAAAGGAGTTCTATTAGTATGTGGATTAACTTCATTCCATTCCGGAATAAATTGCAATAGATATGCCAAGACTTGTAATGATGGGGGGGTATTCTCTTTTAATAGACTGATATAAAAATGGATAATTGTTCCAGCTTCTGAAAAGTTGGGATTTTCACACTGTTTTTTCAGATCAAGAAGGAATAAAACAGATGTAAGATCACCATTTTTTACCGCATATTCTAAAGGGGTATAGACTTGAAAATCTTCTTTGATTTGTATCTCAAATACACGAATTCCGAGTTCGTCTATTACTGAAGAAAGATTTTCGGGTGTTATTTTTAAAATTGAATTTTGTATTGGATTATGGTGATTAAACTGAGGGTCTAAATGAATTCGGCACATATTGATTCTCTATTTTTTGTTTTTACATAGTCCTTGGCACTTTTAAGTGCTAAGGCATTATTGAGGGATAAGGCCCCAACTCTTTAATAAGTCGAGTAGTATTTTGATACTCGAAGATGATTCTTTATTGTCATCGAGATAATTAATGATGGTCTTGAGGTTTTTATCGTCAAAACAATCAATAAAATCAGAATCTGATACGAGCTTTTTAAATATGTAATGATATGAGCTAAAAGTTGTCGTGATGTAGGTGCATTGAGTATGTAAATTTTCGATCTTGTCATTCACTAGATTCAGTTGATCTTGTATTTGCTTATAAATCTTGGACTGATCATTTGTTTCTGAGAGCATAAAGAGCAATTCATCGCGTTTCAAAATTAGATCTTTTATTGTTAATATATCATCTGCGATCTTTGAGAATTTTTGAGTGAAATTTCCCGAGTGAGATAAAAATAGCTCTAAGGGCAGTTTACAATAGCTGTCAGGGAAGTATTTTTTTTCGAGGTCGGCATAATAGATTAGATTCATCAAAAACGTTTTTTCTTCGTCAAACGTTCTGTAAAACCGCTCCTCTACGATCTTGTGATTGTCAGCTGATACTAACGTTGAAAAAAGATTTTCCAATGGTAAGTCTTTATTGATGATACGGTCATGCTTAAACAAAATCTCAATGACACTCCAATGAAATGATTGAAAAGCGTGCATGTGTTTTAAGGCTTGTTCGACAGGATACAAGTTTGTCTGGGGGTGTTTTTTATTCCAGTTTCTAAAATGCTGGACCAATACGTTCAGTATATCAGTATTTGGTGCGTGTTCGTCAAGACAGCTTATATAAAAATGAATGATCGTAGTTTCTTCTTTAAAATAAGCATTTGAATTTAGGCTATTTACATAGAGTAACTTTGAGATGGCTTCCAAACATTGAGATTTTATAGCGTATTCTAAAGGAGTGTAAGTTTGGAAGTGTTCTTTAAAAAGGCATGTAACACTATTTAACCCCGCGCATTCAATTTCATTAAGTAAGTTATCAGTGCTTGCAATTATCGTTTTCTGGGGTGTTGTGGAAGGGGTTAAACCATTAATCTTTTGATAAAGGTCTTGAAGCAGTCTTAGCATGGCTAAATCCCATTTTTTTTAAATTCTGGGCACAGAAAACATTGAGCGATTTAATTTAGATTAATTTTGCCTTTTGGGATACATTTTAAGGCGTAATTTTAATTTTTGACTTAATATATAAAAAGGTGGCCATGAATAAGATTAACGTCGTATTAGATTTGGATAGGTTCATTACAGAACCAAAAATTACTAATAAAGAGCTCGTCAAATTTGCTCTTAAAAAAGGTGCTCTAATTAATGCTCTTCATACTCATGTTATATTTCCTGGAGTCATTGAAGCTATGCAGGTTTTGTTTAACGATGAAAGCATTAAAGTTTCATTTTACAGCAGTGGAAGCGTTGAAAGGAACAATACTTTCGTTGAGGAGCTGCTCACTTTAGCTTTAGGTGAAAAAGGTTACGACCGAGTGAAAAGAGATCTTAGAGTCATCTCTAAAATTGTTGATGAACCAGAAATTTATGCTGAAGAACAATTAGACCAATTTGGTATTAAAGGTAACGGTCGAAAAAAGGATTTAAGGGAAGTTGGAGTTGATGAAACAACTCTAGACCATACAATCTTAATAGATGATACACCAGAACTTGTAGCCTATAAGCAAGAAAGGAACTTCTTACATGCTCCTGAGCTCAATGAATCTTATTACAATAAGTTAAAATCGTCTCGTAAATTAAAGCATTTTGATGGCAAAGAACAATGCCCAATACGCTATCGACTCTCAAAAATTGGGCAAGACATTTTAGATGATCAAAAAACTCTTGTTTTAAACGCTCGAACTCTTCAACTCGTCAAAGTTGAAAATGACTACAAAATTTATTTTCTGAATAACACGTCAAGAACATTAGAGCAGTTCTTAATCACTCCTAAAGATTATCCAGAGCTTGTTGCTAAAATTGATTCTTGCGATGACTCTTTTGTATATGATAAAGAAATCATCAACTCTGTTAATGACATTGTTCAAGCCAATAATGGTATTACCCATAGAATTTCTCACAGAGTCAATACGATCTACTACGTCATGGGTCTTTTATTTTCAACGATTGAAGAATCTAAAAGATGTCAAAAGCCTGTTGCAGATATCCTTTTTTCAAAGCAGTTTAGATTAAAAGATGATGGAAAATATGCTTTGAATACAAATTATCTGTCACGTGTGGATGATTATTACCATTATGGTCTGCAAAAATTAAGAACAGTTAATCCTGAGTTACAATTCTTGACGCCGCTAACTTATAAACAGTGTATTGAAGTTAAAATAACTGAAGCCGAACAAAAAATAATCGATGATCAATATGAAGCAAGATATAGAGCTAAAGATGACTGTATTGTCATGTAAAAAATAGTCACTTATAAAATGTGTTATAAGTGACTATTTTGTTTAACGGTTTAGAAATTTTGAAAACGATTGTATTGTTTGTGCCATTTCATTAGTAAGCACTCCGTGAGCCTTTTCATCGGTATAGCAAAAACTCACACTGGTTTCTGAAAAATAGTTTTTAAATGCAAATTCACTTAATCGGTTTTGTTGAGGGATTTCCGGATCATTAGTGTAGGATATAAAAAGTGTCTTAACCTTGGCTTGGACAAGTGATTTTAAGGCCACTGTGACATTGAGTTCTTTGTTGGTAACATCCTTTAGGGCCACTATGAGATTTAGTGATTCTTTGGTGATTTTATCCGAAAATCTGCTAAGAGGAGATCCCTTAGTATTGGCACTAGTTGTTGTGGATGTGATGGCGTCTAGAGGAGACCTCTTAGTATTGGCACTAGTTGTTATGGATGTGATGGCATCTTGGCTCTCCAAGACAACGCGATTATGATGATCAGGATAAGCTTCAATGTGATTGGCTAAAGCAATCGTTGCAATAGATCCTGCTACACATATTCCCCAAAAATGAACTTTTTTAAATCGGCTTAAAGCATGGTTTAAAACCGATTCTGCATCCTCAATATGTTTATCATACGTAGGCTTACTATCTTTTGGAGAAGAAGTGCAATTATAGGCGCAACGAACCCTATAATTATAAAATAAAATAGGACATTTTAAAATAGAGAGAATTCTTTTTGGAGTAAAAGCTATCTCAATATCTTGAAATGATGATTCGATAGTACAGTTGACTGGATTATTGAATACAACGCATTGAGTCTTATCTTCTTTATTCCAATTCTTGGGATAATAAATAAAACCATTAAGTTTCTCTTCACCGACCGATAAGGAAAATACTTCGATTTGATCTGGTATCCCACTGTAAAGACGATCAATTAAATTATCAGATTTAGACGTTGTTATTGACTCAGTTATTTCCCCAAGGCCTCCACGATTTTGTAAATAGCATACTGTAGATTTTGCACATTTGTAATCTTTCCCTTTAATTTCTGAGGTGGGAGATTTATTAATAGATCCGATTACAGGGTATTGTATTTGATTGAGATTAGAAATGGATTTGCGCATATTAATTCTTAATTTTTAATGAAAGCTGTCCACAATACACCTGTGAATGTATTATAGACACTATTTTTATCATCTTTATAGAGGGAATGAATTTAAAACTTATTCCCTCACTTATTTATGAAGCTTTATTCATTTTAGCATTCGAATTTCTCATAAACACTGCTATGACTAAAAATGTTCCTAAAGAAACACCTGCTAGTAAGTACATCGCATGTCTGTAACCTAACATAAAAGCATTATGAGTTAATGAAGGTTCATAGGAATTGCGAAACAGCGTCGCTGTAATGGCAAGTCCTATAGCTGCACCAAAATTCTGAAATGTCCACATAACTCCTGATGATGATCCTGATAGACTATGAGGCAGTGCAGCAAGTCCTTTGGCAGTCGCTGGGTTTCTTGTTAGAGCCCATGCAATACCTGCTAAAATAAATGCACTTAAAAGAACGAAAACCGATGAATTTTCTTGAAACAAAATTTGCACGATTGCACTTAAGAAAAAGCAAAACATACCACTTAAGATCAAAGTTTTTGCTGAAATTTTGTCGATAATATTTCCAATAAGTGGAGAAAATACAACGACGCAAACAGTTAAAGAAAGCAGCATGAGACCCGATGTTGCTGCCGTTTCATGTCTAATATTTTCCAAATACAAAGGTATGAGGAATAAACAAGACGACATGAAAAACAGCATGCAAAATAATACCATGCAGCAGCAGAGAAATTCTCTGTGATGAAATTGCTTAAAAGGAATGAGCGGGTATTTTGAATGGAGCTCAGAAAAGTAAAACATTGGCAGAAAAATTATTGCTAAAGCAAAAAAGCACAAAGTCACAGGGTCTGCCCACCCCCAATCTGGGGCTTCAGTTATAGCTATAATTAAGCTTGTCAACCCAATGATTTGTAAGAAAAATCCTTTGGGATCAATCTTTCTAACCGTATTTTCGTTAAGAGATTCTTTCACGAAAAAGGCATTTAGTATGAGACTAATGGCGCAAAAGGGGATATTTATAAAAAATACCCAACGCCATCCGAGTGTGCTTACCAATAACCCACCAACCACAGGACCACAAGCTAAACCAACACCTGTGATTGCGCTCCATATGCCAATGGCTTTATTTTTATCGTCTCCGTGAAATGCATGATTAATTAAACTCATTGAGCTTGGTATGATTATTGCAAGGGCAATACCTTGCAATAAACGGCAACCAATTAGCCAGTTGGGACTAGTTGCTAGTCCTGCGAATACAGAACTAATGCCAAATAATGTTAACCCAATCATGTTGAACAGACGCCTTCCAAAAAGATCTGACAGTCTTCCCATGATGATAATGAGCACGCTTAGAGCTAAAAAGAAGATGTTCATGATCCACTGAAGATCAACTGTTGTCGCTGACAACTCTTTTTGAATTGATGGTAATGCAGTATTAATAATGGTAAAGTCGACAGTTCCTATAAAGCAGCTACTGCTGCTACTTAGTAAAGCGCCCCATTGATATTTAGATTTGAATAATTTCATGCATCATCCCTTAAATAATCATTTGTTTTTTAAATAAAGGATGAAGGTTTAATTCAACAGAAAATAATTTTAGGATCGGTTTATTGAAATAGTGATGCGCTGTATCTCTATGTTTATTGTATCTATTAAATTGATATGATCTTGTTGAGTTAACGACAATTTTTTTAATTCTTTAAACCAGAATGATATGACTTCATCTTCATTTGTGTTTAAAGCGTATTTAGTCTTTTCTAAAATCAATTTGCAACTAAGGTTAAT
>JAEMRK010000015.1:13924-17557 GCA_016463375.1 Parachlamydiales bacterium
TAATATATTAATTGCATTTTCTTGATAAGAGGTGAGATTATCAATCACACAGTCATTAATATCTAAGTAATTTTCAAACAAAAGTAAGCTATTTTGTTGATTTTCCATGGTTGCAAACGTGTAGGCATCTGCAATAGTATCTAATGATAAATGATTAATGATGTCAGAATTTAAAAATGCTTGGATATTGAAAATGTTGTCATTTAAAATAAGATCTTTTAAGGCACTTTCAAGTTCTGGTTTTGATAGATATAAAGCCATTGGCTGATTTAATAATTTTGTAATTGATTGAGGAACAAATGCATTGATGTGGTTTAAACAGATGCTAATGAAATAAATATCTAATTCGATAAATTTTGGAGAATTTAGTATTAGTTCTAGTATTGTAACACTTGCTGTTTGGTGTGCTTTAAGACTGATTTTATAGATCAGGTCATTATTGGGATTAATTGATGGGTAGTTAAAAAGTTGTTCGAAAATATCAATGGCTTGATAGTGGGCAAGATGTGGTAAAGCAGCTATGACAGATTCGGCTAATAATTGATCTTCGTTTTCTTCTAAAAAAAGTCTTATGGCTAGAAATTCTTGATTTCTTGCCAGCTCCTCGAAATGGTAATTTTTTGAAACGCGGTTTGCCAATATAAATGTTCTTGTTCCTATAATGTTCGTCATTACAATCTCGTTTTAATTAAAACATGTTTAATTTTTTTAAATAACCGTCAGTTAAAAATGTTTAGCACCTTTTTTGCACAATAATCTAAGCTTGTAGACTCTTCAAATCTATTTTAGTCAAAAGGCCCCGTTTTTGTGGAAATCATTAAATTAGCTAAAGAATCAAATGAAATTCAGCGTGTTGTCACCCTTAAAGAGAACCGCAATAAACGGCATAAATTCCAAGAATTTGTCATCGAGGGCCATGCTGCTATCGATCAAGCCTGCAAAATGGGTTGGGAGATAAAGGCTTTTTTTTACAATAGAGATAAAGATCTATCCAAATGGGCGCAAGACCACTTGGATCAAAAGAGATGCAAAGTTGCATACGCTCTCACATCAGCTATGATGGATATCATTTCAGACAAGATGGAAGCATCGGAATTGATTGCTATTGTCAAATCTTGTGTTGAACCATTTGAGTGGTTCAAACCCAAAGCCAATAGTGTCGTTGTTGTTTTTGACGAACCAAAAAGCCCTGGTAATCTGGGTATGCTCATTAGATCGATGGTCGCTTTTGGTGTTAGTGCTCTTGTCATTTCTGGAAGAGCTGCCGATGAGTTCGATCCTGTTTGTATAAGAGCAAGCGTTGGTACGTTTTTTTCATTACCCATCTACAGAGTTGAGGGTATTGCAAAATTTATGGAAACAGTCAATCAAATCAAACAAACTAAAAATGTCAAAATTGTTGCCACGGGTGATAAGGGTAGCACTCCATTACAAGAGGCAACATTTGATAGCGAGGTATTATTCTTAATAGTGGGTAATGAAACTACAGGTGTGAGTATGGGATATAAAGATGCGGCTGATCAGTTCGTTCAAATACCGCTACCTGGTCCGTTTACATCTTTAAATGTTGCAGCAGCAGGCTCTGTCTTTTTGTATGAAATATTCAAGCAAAGAAGCTAAAGATTATCTGCAATTTCTTCATATTTTTGTTTAAAAAATTGAAACCACCCAAGCTCTAAGCAACAAGCAGTAATTCTCATTGGCAAGCCAGTCTTCAAACTTTTTAAACCGTGTTTGTAATAGATTTCTTTGAGCGTTTGAATTGTAGAGCTATGTTGATTTCCTTCTGGTGTTGACTGCTTCAAAATAACTGTAAGATCAAGTGGCGCTATGGCTGTTGTATAAATGAATGATGGCACAACAGCTGCCACAATGTTTGCAAGCAGTGTCTGAGAGGTATTCATGTTTGGATAGTTTGCCTTAATTTCCTTAAACATGTAAGGCTGTCCAAAAAATAGACTTGTAAAAAAGGCACCGTTGCGAAAAGCCATTAAAGAAGATCCTTTGTAAAAGCCTTTGATGCCAACTTCTCGATAAACTCGCTTAACTGCTTTCATGGGTTCAATACGATATTTTTGGGTTGCCAGTTCTGTAACGACAACTGGATTAGCAATAAAAATAGATGTCATCCCAGTTAAATAGGATGCACCCATTTTTTCTAAATTATTGGGATCACGCTTTTGAGTATTTTTAATAATAGACAATGACGTATTCAGGACAAAATCCATTATAGGAAATAAAACCTGAATTGGCAAATTGGCTGTTATTCCTTTGTAGTAATTCCATCTATTTTTGAAGTAATTGGTGTGTGATAAATCGTTTGGAATTTTACTTAAAAAAATTTCGGCTCTTTGGCGATTACTTTTAGCCAAAAAAGGGAACCAAATGGGTAGTACCGTCAGTGAAGCTAGTTGAGTAATTGCTGCGTTTCGATAGGGATCAAGTGGATCCATGTTTAGTCTCAAGGTAGTTTTGCAAACTACTTGAAGTTAAACGATTAATGTATACTTTACTAGTGAGACTTAAAAAAGGAAGCGAAGATTCGCTTCCTTGAAACTTAACGAACTAATGTAGCTTGATGCCAATCGAGATAAACATTATTTAGAATACCGTTCTGTAATTACAAGCTTATAGACAATGATCTTAACCACTCATCAGTTTCTTTTTGAGATTTTAAACGCACTATGCGCATGTTGTGGAAAGGATTAGTTTCTAAAAGCTTTTGATACGTTTTAGTCCGTCGTTTGTGAGATGTCAATATCCACCAAATTATAGACTTTGAGCTAAATAATCTTAAAAACGATTCCTGGTTGTTGTTACAGCAAGGCGTTTTGAAAATAGCTCTTTGTAAACTTCTTTTAAGGCCTCGCCACAACATGATGTATAGAGGATAATCCAGCCAGATCAATAAATCGAGTTTCGAATAGATGTCCTTAATAATCCTCGAGTAATTACCAGTCATAATCCAACTGCGTTGATTAGTAATGATCTGAGCACGACTTAAAAAATCTTGACGATCTCTTTCCACCCAGTTATCAAGCCAAAAAAGGTCATCTAAATCTGTGTAAGGAATATCGAGTTTTTTGCTTAACTTACGACCAAGAGTGGTTTTTCCCGATGCACTAGTTCCGACAATAAGTACACGCACAAACTTTCCTATTTGAATATTTAGTTTTAATTTCATTTTAAATAGACTGTTCACAAATTTTAAAAAAATGTGAGCGACAAATGACTTCATCAAGTGCTAATTTAACAATTATACCAGCTCTATCTCCCTTTGTAAATTTCATTGCTAAGAGCATAGATACTAAAAATAATATTTTTGCAAAAATAGGCTGTGGACTAAGAGTCGACAGGTTAATAAATCTTTGTGCTCAAGCCTGTTTTCCAATAACCAATGAGATGATGGGGCAATTCACAATGATTCCATCAGATGCCCAGCTCATAGTTCTCAATCATGTTGATAGCTTACATAAATGGGTTCATGTTCAAACACTTTGTCACGACAAAAATGTTGTCGAAGAATCGATAAGACCTTATTTATCTGCACTAAAAATTTCTAAAAAGAGCAACAACATTGAAGAGGCATTTTTAGGACGCGTATTTGACCAGTTAATCATTAATTCTAACGCT